>CAYNVC010000039.1:0-3182 GCA_964400615.1 uncultured Anaerolineales bacterium
TGCGTGAGGGCAACATCGTGGAGCAAGGTACACACGAGGAACTGCTGGCAGAGAGCGGCTTTTACGCCGAGCTGTACAACAGCCAGTTCGAGGCGGTGGAGGTAGAACCTGCGTAGGGGGCCAGAAAGAGGCGTTGCACCTGGTGGGGATTTGCTCACAAGTTGAACATCACATCTCCAACCACACGCTGGCGCTCTGGAATTGTACCGCTACGGCACTTTCGCCTCCGCGCACCAACAACCCCACGTCCCCCGCGAGCCAGGTGTCGTCCTCGACCGTGGCCGCGTACTCGTCGTTGATGTAAAACCGGCAGACTGCCCCCGCGCACTCTACGCGCAGCCGGTTCGATTGTCGCCCCCGGTGGACGTGGGGGAACTGTTGCCAGTCCACCAACGCGATCCGCTCGTCCCCCTCCACCCGCAGGACGGCGTAATAACCATCGCTGCCAACCACAAAACCGTAATAGTGGGCCGCACCCTGGGCACGGTAGACCAGGCCATAAGCGTCGTCACCGGAGGCGGAGAGCGGCGTCGCCGTCGTCTCCAGGACAAAATCGCCGGCGGGACGTTCCAGCAGCATCACCCTGGCCTCGCGCGGGGCGGCCCGCAAACATGAGGGGAGCGCGGCGGACTGCCAGTCCGGCGGTCGAGTTGGAACAGGGCTGTTCCAACCCAGCGCCAACGCGCCAATGAGCGCCAGCGCTGCGGCCAAAACCAGGGTCACTGAACATAACACGCCCTGCCACATCCGGCGGTTGGCATCCATCACTCACTGATGATCTAGCACCCGCCCCACCAGCGACTTGAACCGCCAGTACCGCTTGGTCATAATCACCGTCTTGGTTGATTCCCGTGCCACCCGCTCCGGTATAGAGCCAAAGAGCCGCTGCTCGAACATCCGCTCGCCGGTAGCGCCGATCATCAACAGGTTGCAGTCCTGCGTCTCTTGCAGAATGCCCGCGACCACGTCGGAAGCGAGCGCCACCTTTTGGAGCAGCGGATAATCATAGTGGGCGGCGACGTCGGCCAACATTCGCCTGGCCCAGGCCATCGCTACCTCGTCTGCCTCCTCAGGCAGAATGTGAAGCAGGGTGATGGTTGACCCCTCGCCGGTTTCGGCCTCGAACTGGCGGGCCTGGGAGATAGCCAACTCGACAGCCAGGGCAGCGTGAGGCCCGCCGGCGGTGGCGACCGTGATACAGCGCGGCAACTCCCGCCTCCGGAAACGCACCACTGCCAGATCACAGGGTGGGTTCTTGGCTATCAGGTCTATCACACTGCCAAAGGCGGCGTTTGGTGTTTTTGTGTAACCGGGCCAACTGAGCATCAACAGGTCGGTCCCGCGCTCGCGGGCCGTCTTCAAGATGGCGCTGGCGGCGGTGCGCCCCAGGCGGATCATCGTGTGTACCGGCGCGTTCAGGCGGTGCGCCTCCTCGATGACGGTCTCCAGGATAGGTTTGCCCTGGCGCAGGAAAAAGCGCCCGTCCGAGATCCTCAACTGGGGCGGCACGCGCACGACGTGGAGAGCAAAGACTTCGCCGTTTCGATCCCGCGCTACCGCCGCGCTGAGAATCCCCAGCAGGCGGGCCTGAGAGTGATTGGCGACGGGAATGAGAACCGAATAGTCGGTCACGGCGACGATTTCCTCGTGGATGATCCGGGCCGGCTCCGGCATCGCCTCGGCGCGGCGGGCATAGGCCAGGTAGAACAAACTCCCCAGTCCAATCCAGACCAGCGTGGCGTACCAGGCAATGGGGCTGAGCTTGAACAAGTAAACCGAAAGCACCAACTGGGATACGATCCCCAAAATGGGCAGCAAGGGCACCCACGGCACTTTGAACGGTCGCTTGGCGGCGGGGCGGCGGCGGCGCAGGGTGATGAGGGCCACGTTGACCATCATAAAGAGCAGCATGAACATAATATCGGCTGCGCTGGCTACGTCCTTGATGGGCAACAACGCCGCCATCGTGATGACCAGCACGCCGGAGAAAAAGACGGCCCAGTGCGGGGTGTGCCGCCGGGGGTGAATCTGCCCAAAAATGTCCGGCAGATCGCGGTTGCGGCCCATCGAAAAAGAGACCCGCGACGAAGAGTACAGGGTGGCGTTGAGGGCCGAAAGGGTGGACATCAGCCCGCCGACGAGCAACACGACCGTGCCGTAGGGCATCAGACGGTTCGCGCCCTCCACCACCGCCTGTTCGGCGTGTCGGCCCAGGAATTGCCAGGTGGCCGAACCGTCTGGGGTCTTCATCGCGGCCAGGAGCGCAAAAGCGACGGCTATGTAGATAGAGACCGCTATGGCGATGGAGATGAAAATGGCGCGGGGGACGTTGCGCTCAGGGGCAACGACCTCCTCCCCCGATTGAGCGACAATCTCGTACCCCTCGAAAGCGATAGCGGTCAGCCCCATTGCCACGAGCACGCCCCCGATCCCGTTGGGCAGAAAGGGGACGAACTCGGCGGCCCAGCCGGGGTTGTGCGGCAAGGCCAGCAAGCCAAAGAACACCAGAGCCAGGAGAATGGCGATCTTGGTCAGCGTGAGGGTGTTGCCGATCTTGCCCGTCTCGGAAGCGCCGCGATAGTTGATAAAGGTGAACAACGCAGCGGCAGAGATGGCAAGAGCGATGGACAGAATGTGCTCCGGCAAGTTGAATGGTGAAATGTGAACCGCTTGGAGCAGGCGGGCGGCGAAGGAGCCGAAACCGAGCGAGTAGAGGCTGCAAGCCACCGCCTGGGCGAACCAGGACATCCACCCGGCGAGAAATCCCAGGTAGGGGGAGAGACCTTCCCGCGCCCAGGCGTAGCCGCCGCCCGCTCCTGGGAACGCTGCCCCCAGCTCGGCATAGCTGGCGGCGGTGAACAGGGCGATCAGACCATTGAGAAAAAATGCCAGCAGCAGAGCCGGCCCGGCGTGGTCGGCGGCGATACCGGTCAACACAAAGATGCCCGCGCCGATCATCGCGCCGACGCCGATCATTGTCACGTCAAAGAGACCCAGGTCGCGGGTGAGTGTAATTTTGACAGTCGAATTGTTGTTCATTTTGTTACCCAGTAGAGAAAACAGGTTTCAGACACAAGTAGAGGGAGAAATCTCGGCAAGCGCCGATTTTCTCCCCCTTTGGTAAGTGGGGGTATGATACCACAAAAGGAAAGAGAGCACAACCTGGATCGAGGCCGGATCGC
>CAYNVC010000039.1:3282-11997 GCA_964400615.1 uncultured Anaerolineales bacterium
GGGGTATGATACCACAAAAGGAAAGAGAGCACAACCTGGATCGAGGCCGGATCGCAGCCATCCACCGGAACGCGGGCATCCTATGCGGCCAAGATGGCCGCGATCCACAGCCACCGCCGGAGCGCAGCCATCCACCGTCCACGCCCACATGCCGATGATTACACCCCAATGACGGCCGGGTTTATTTCCCTTGCCCAAATTGCCCCCCTGGGTTACAATGCCATCCCGCAATGGAAACCGGAACCAAAAACCGCCGCAAATTGCTCGTTCCGCTGGCCTGGGGCCTGCTGTTGCTGCTCGCCTGGGGAATGTGGCTCTACCACCTGGACGCCAGTGACCTGACCTTTGACGAGACGGCCACCTACACCGTAGCCCACCGCTCCCTCGTCGAGATTCTGACCCGCCTCCGTGCGTCGGTGCGCGAACACCCCCCGGTCTATTACCTGCTCATCCACGTCTGGATGCGGGCGGCGGGCGCGGGCGAGTTCAGCATGCGCCTCTTTTCCGTCGGCGCGGGGCTGGTCGCGCTGGCACTGACCGGCTGGCTGGCCCGGCTGGCGCTGGGACGCCGGGCCGCTGCTGGCCCGCTGATGACCGCGCTGCTCCTCGCCTTTACGCCGGGAATGGCCTATTGCGTCCGCAACGCTCGCATGTACAGCCTGGTGCTGGTCTGGGCGACGCTCTCGGCGGGGCTGTTTCTCCGCGACTGGCTACCGGAGAACAAATGGCCGCGCCGCGCGGCACTGTTCAGCCTGGCGATGGTTCACCTGCTGGCGCTGTTCACCCATTACTACCTGCTCCTCTTTATCCTGGTGCAGCCCCTCGTCCTGCTCGTCGCGCGGCGCTGGCGGCCCCTCCTGGCCTGGTGCGCGTTGCACCTGGTTCCGGCGCTGGCGGGGCTGCTCTGGTTCTGGCTCGCGCCGGGGCTGCAAGCGACGGTCAGCAGCATGGCCCACCTGGCCTCGTCCGCGCCGCTGCTTGCCCAAATGCTCTCCCTGCTGGATAGAATCATCTTTAGCCCGATCATCAGCACCCGCTCTCACCTGCTCTACGCGCTGCTGGCCTCGGTCGGCGGGGGGGTGCTCGTGGCCCTGTGGCGGCGGCGGACGGTTGGAATGTGGCTGACGCTGACCCTGCTCCTGCCGCTGACGCTGGCCTACGCCCTGCCCCAATCGCCCGCCCCGCGTTACCTGCTCCCCCTGCTTCCCTTTGCCGCTCTGGCGCTCGCGTTTCTGTGCCTGACCCCGTTCCACCTGATCAGACCCCGCTGGTTGGCCTGGGGCACGTCCGGCGGACTGGCGCTGGCGACCGTGTGGCTGCTGGTCGCCGGTGGGCTGCACAACGCCATCTTTTACGAACGCTCCAACTATGGCCGCGTCCTGGCGACGATCCACGCCCACGCCCGCCCCGGCGACGCGCTCCTCTTTTACGGCCCCTGGCAGTGGCTCCAGTTCCACTATTACGACCCCGGCGGGATGCCGCCCCACCTGGCGCTGCCGCGCGAAGCGCCGCCGCACCTCGACCCGGCCCAGGCCGAGCCGGAACTGGAGCGGCTGATAACCCAGTACGAGCGGCTGTGGGTCATCCCCGCCGCCGTGAACGACGTGGATCCGGCCCATTTTGCCGGGGGCTGGCTGCGCACCCACGCCCACCCGGTGTGGGACACCCCTTACTTTAGCCTCTACCTGCCTCCCCTGCCGCCGGACGCCCCCTCCCGCCCGGCGGAGGTGACTTTTGGGGACGCGCTGCGCCTGGAGAGCGTCGCCTGGGAGCCGGAGCCGCTGCGGGAGGGGGACGCGCTCCGCCTGACCCTGCACTGGCGACCATTGCACCCGCTGGACGAGGACGTGCGCCTGGCGCTGAAACTGACCGACGCGACGGGGCACATCTGGGATTCGGCCTATCCCATACCTGGAATGTGGGCCTGCCCGCCATCCGAGTGGCAGCCGGGCCAGGTGATCACCGACTACGAGGGGTTGACCATCCCCTGGGGAGCGCCGCCGGCCGAGTACACGGTCAGCCTGGGCGTGGCCGGCGCCAGCAGCGGGCGGGTTCTTTCCGCCGGAGAGGAGCCGGACGCGCCCCTGCTCAAGCTGACCGTGGGGGAGATTCCCCCCACGCCGGTTCCCGCCCCGCCCCTGGGCAACCTCGACCACCGGCTCTACCTGCCCCTCGTCGCGCGGCAGACGCCCCCCCGCCCCCCGGTGCTCTACGGCCTGCCCCACGCCGACGACGCGGCGACCTTCCGCCAGCCCGACGGCCCCGTCCGCCTGAGCCTGGCCGGGTACGAGCCGGGCGGAGTGCGCTTCCAGCAGGGATACCCTGTCCCGCTGACCCTGCACTGGCTTGCGCCGCAGCGACCGCTGCCGGAGCTTGACCTGCGGCTGCGGATCGTGCATCCCACCTGGCTGGGCCTGCGGAGCGAGACCGTACTCACCAAAACCATCCCCCTGGCCCCCACCTACCCGGCCCCGCTGTGGTCATCGGGGCGGCTGGTGACGTTGCCCACTGCGCTGATGCTCCCCCCGGATGCGCCGACCGGGCGGGCCTGGGTCACGCTGGAGGTGCTGGGGGAGGACGGCGTCCCCTGGCAGACGGAGCGAGGGGGCGCGCTCCCCCTGTTCGAGATAACCGTGGAGGGGCGGCCCGTGCTGCGCCGCATGCCCAATGGGCTGACACCGGCCCAGGTTGATTTTGGGGACGAGATCGGGCTGCGCGGCTACCGCGTGGAGGGGGAGGCGCGGCCCGGCGGTGCGCTCCACGTCACCTACGCCTGGTACGCGCGGACGCGCCCTTCCACCATCTACGCCGTCTTTAACCACCTGGTGGCGGCCGATGGCTCGATGGTGTCCCAGGCCGACGGCTGGCCGCAGGGGGGGCGGGTGCTGACCACTCAATGGCAGCCAGGCGAGTACGTCGAGGACGATTACACGCTCACGATCCCGCCCGACGCGCCGCCCGGCCCGTACACGCTCTACGTCGGCCTCTACGACGCGGCAAGCGGCGAGCGACAGCCGGCCCTGATGGATGGTCAACGTTTGCCTGCCGACCAGTTGTCCATCCCCTTGCCACAGGAGGAGCGATGAGCCGCCGGACTATGTTGTGGGGCATGGTAGCGGTGCTGCTGCTGGCGACCGCGCTGCGGCTGGCCGCCTTTGGGCAAATCCCGCCCGGCCTCTACCACGACGAAGCATACCACGGCAACGACGCTCTGCGAGTGCTGGCGGGCCACCCCGCGCTCTATTTTCCGGCCAACAACGGGCGGGAACCGCTGTTCATCTACCTGATCTCCGCGTCGGTGGGGCTGCTGGGCCCGAGTCCCTTTGCGCTGCGGCTGCCATCCTTCTTTGCCGGTCTGCTCACCGTGGCGGCGACGGCGGCAATGGGGCGGGCGCTCTTTTCCCGCCGCGTGGGGCTGCTGGCGGCAGCGGTGTTGGCGGTGACGCTGTGGCACGTCCACCTCAGCCGGGTGGGATTCCGCGCCGTGCTGCTGCCGCTGTTCATCGCGCTGACGGTCTGGCAAGCGGCGCAAGGTAGCAAGGAAACCTGGTTTTTGGGAAAAAACCAGGTTTCTCATCCGCGAGGCGGGCGAACTCGACACTGGTTGGCGGCGGGGATTTTCTATGGCCTGTCCTTTTATACTTATACCGCCGCCCGCTTTACGCCGGTCGCGCTGGCCGTCTGGGGCCTCTATGCGCTGCTCGCGCACGGGCGGGCGCGGGACAGGCGATTGTGGCGCAGCGTCGGCTGGGCCGGTCTCGCCGCCCTGGTGACTCTTGCGCCGCTGGCCGCTTACACCCTGGGCCATCCCGTCGTCGTGCTGGGCCGGCCGGGACAGGTCTCGATCTTGAACCCGGCGATCAATCACGGCGATTTGTGGGGAACCGTGTGGGCCAACACGCTGCGCACGCTGGGGATGTTTTTCGTCCGGGGCGACCGCATCTGGCGGCACAACCTCCCCTGGCGGCCCGTCTTTGACCCGGCGTTGGGGGCGGCCTTTTTCCTGGGCACACTCGTCGCCCTGCGCCGCGCCCGGCGCGATCCCGCTTCCAGTTTCCTCCTGCTCTGGACGGCGGTGATGTGCCTGCCGACCCTCTTAGCCGAGGACGCGCCCCACTTTTTACGCGCCGTCGGCCTGTTGCCGGTCGTCGTTCTCCTCCCCGCGCTGGGGCTGGAGCAAGTGGGCAAGTGGCTACCCCCTACTCCCTACTCCCTATCCCTTACTCCCTACTTCCTACTCCTTACCGGCCTGATCAGCACCACGCGGGCCTATTTCTACGATTACGCGCACGATCCGCTGAGCGGGTATTGGTTCGAGCGGGGAGCGGTCGCGCTGGCGGAACGAATCAACACATTCGTGGATACCGGCGAGGCGGAGGAACAGCAGGTCTACCTGGCCCCCGAGCTGCAAGTCGCCTGGCGGCAGCAGCTCGAATTTCTGCTCACCGCGCCGGACGCAGTGAAACCAGTCGCCAAAGCTAAAATCCAAAATCGAGTGGCCGTTTTCACCTGGCCCTACGAGGACTGGCGCTGGGCATGGTCGCTCCTCCCCTCCCCGGCCGAGATCACAATCGAGGAGGGGCCGCTCTCCCAGGGAGACCTGGACACCGTACCCTACACCACCTATCTGGCGTTTTTCGCCGTTCCTCCCGGCCCGGCCGGCCCGCCGCTGGCCCGCTTCTCCGCTGGAGTCGAGCTGCTCGGCGTGGAGGTGACGCCAATGGACGGGGAGCAGGTGCGGGTGCGGCTGCGCTGGCGGGCCACCGCGCCGTTGGACGACGATTACACCATCTTTTTACACTATTTGCGGGACGACGCGAATCTGGCCCAGGCGGATAGCCGGCCGGGCGGCGGCCATTATCCCACGCGCAGTTGGCGCGCGGGCGACGTGATTGACGACGACCATTTTGTGGATGGAGTGGGACAGCCGCTGCCGGGCCGCGATAGGCTGCTGTTCGGCTTTTGGCAGCCGGAGAGCGGGGCCAAGCTGTACCTGTTGGACGAAGCGGGCAACCCGGTAGGGGATTGGTTCGAGGTGGAAGTGGCTAAATGAGCGCACTCACAAGTAGCGCAATTTGCTAAATTGCGGCCCGGCAAGTTGGCAACTTGCCCTACACAAGCCGCCGTAGCGCAATTCGGTAAATTGCGTCTTGGCAAGTTGGCAACTTGCCCTACACGAGCCGCCGTAGCGCAATTTGCTAAATTGCGACCCTACGTATCAGATTATGCGTACTCGAATAGCAATTGCAACTCTAATGCTCATAGCCCTGCTCGCCGCCGCGCCGCTGTGGGGGCCGGGGATGGTCAACACGCGCGGCGGCGGCGACAGCCCCTTTCTGCTCCAACGCACCCACCAGATGGCGGTCAACCTGCGGGCCGGCGTCTTTCCGGTGCGCTGGATGCCGGACGCGGCCTACGGCCTGGGCTACCCGTTCTTCAGCTACTACGCTGCGCTGCCCTACTATCTGGCCGGGTCGCTCGTCCTGCTGGGCGTGGACATTTTGACCGCGCTGAAACTGGTCCAGACGCTGGGGTTCCTGCTGGCGGCGCTGGCGATGTACGGCTGGATGCGCGGCCTGACCAAATCCCGCTGGGCCGCCTGGCTGGCGGCGGTCGCCTACACCGTCGCCCCATTCCACCTGGTCAACGTCTACGTGCGCGGCGACTCGCTCTCCGAGTTCTATGCTTTCGTCTTTTACCCGCTCATACTCTGGTCGCTCGATAAACTGTCTGCGAGTCTGCAAGCAGGCAAGCGGACGACTCTGCAAGTGACGGGGGTGGCGCTGGCCTACGCCGGGCTGCTCCTCACCCACAACCTATCCGCCGCCATCTTTTCCCCGTTCATTCTGCTCTACCTGCTCATCCTGGCCCGGCGCGATAAACAACACACCAGAGACAAACTGTTGGTCGTTGGGATTTGGTCATTGTTCGTCGGGATTTTACTCGCGGCCTGGTTCTGGCTGCCGGCGGTGGCGGAACTGGGATACGTCCAGTTAGGCCCTTCCACCGAGGGGTACTTTCACTACAGCTGTCACTTTCGCGCCCTCGATCTGGTGCAGTGGACGCCGCTGTTCGATTACAGCATCTCGCCGGGCGGGAGCACCCCCTTTGCGATGGGATTGGCGCAAGCGGTGTGCGCCGCGCTGGGAGCGGTGGCGCTGATGGTGCGCGGCGTGCGCCACAAATTGACCGCCCGCCGGGCGTTCGTCCTGTTCGGCCTGCTGCTCTCCACCCTGATGATCACACCGCTTTCCAAACCGCTGTGGGATCACCTCCCCCTCCTGCCCGTCGTCCAATTCCCGTGGCGCTTTCTCTCCGTCCAGGCCCTCTTTGCTGCCGCCGCCGCCGTCGCTTTCCTCGTCCCCACCCGCGATACGCAACACGCAACACGCACTACGCACCACGTATCACGTATTGCGTATTACGTGCTACCAATCGCCGCCATCCTGGCCGCCTCCACCCTCCTCTCCCTCCACCCGGCCCGCCTCCCCATCACCCCGGCCGACGTGACCGGCGAGCGGTTGCAGCTCTACGAACTGTTCACCCAAAACATTGGCACCACCATCCGCTACGAGTGGCTGCCCCAGACTGCTGACCCGCGCCCCTTTACCTCCGACGCGCTGATCGAGCCGGACGCGCCACAGAGGGCGATCCCGCTGGACGGCGCGTCACTTGAGGCGACTTTGTTGGAACGGAGACCGACGCGCCAGACGTGGCGGGTTCAGGGAGAAGGCGGCTCCATCGCCTTTCCGCTCCTCTACTGGCCCGGCTGGGGGGCGCGGGTGGACGGTGAGCCGGTGGACGTGTGGCCGGTCGCGGGTTCCGGCTACCTGGCGCTGGCGGTGGGGCCGGGCGAGCACGAAATCATCCTCCGGCTGGGCCACACACCGGTGCGGGCGATTGCGGAAGCGGTGTCGCTCGTCACTGCGTTGGCGCTGCTGTTCATCATCGTCAAAAGCGGCAAACTCAGATTGCCCGTTTTCCTATCGCTGGCCGTTCTCGTCCTGCTCGTATTGCTCCAGGAACCGGGTTTTTCGGAAAAAACCCGGTTCCTCCCCGATCTGACGATGGACTTTATCCACGCGCCCTACCTGCATCACAACCCGGACGGCGTGGACTTGGGAGCAGCGCAGTTGGCTGGATACACGCTCTCGGCGGAGGAACTGGCCCCCGGTGACACACTGACCGTCACCCTGAACTGGTCGCAGGTGGACGACGCCTACACGACGACACTACGCCTCGTCTCCCCCGCCGCTGTGCGTCACGAGGAGACAGAACCGTTAGCCCAGGCCACAATCTCCCTGCCCCCTGCCTCCTGCTCCCTGTCCCTGCCCACGGACATCCCGCGCGGCCTCTACCTGCTCCAGTTGGGCGACCAGTATTTGCGCCCGGTGCGCGTCACGCGCGGCCCGGCGCTCCCTCCCGGCGCTCCCGTCCTGGCCCATTTTGGCCCGGACGTGCGGCTGCGCGGGGCCACGGTCGCCCCACTCGATCCCCACCGGCTGGCGGTGCACCTGACCTGGTCGGCGCTGCGCCCGGTGGCGGCCAACTATGGAATCTCGCTGCGCCTGCTCGACCCAGCCGGTCAACAACGGGTGGCGCTGGACACCCAGCCCGGCTACGGCTTTCTCCCCACCAGCCTGTGGCGGCCCGGCGAGGTGATCGCCGACCGGTACGTGCTCTCGCTGCCGGACGACCTCCCTCCCGGCGCGGGCTATCACTTGCAAATTCTGCTCTACCGCTTCCCCACGCTGGAGCCGCTGGGACAGGCGCGGGTGGGCGATTTTTCCCTTCCGCTGACAGCCCCGTTCGAGGCCCGCCCGGCCCCGCGCGTTTTCTCGCTCCCGCCCGTGGAGCACCCCCTGGACGTGGATTTCGGCGGGCAGGTGCGGCTGGCAGGCTACGACCTGGAACAGCGGGAGGAAACGCTCCGGCTGACCCTGTGGTGGCAGGCGCGGCAGTCCCCGGCGGACGATTACACCGTCTTTGTGCACCTCTTTGACCCTGCCAGCGGCGTCATACCCGTCCAGAGCGACGCCGGGCCGCGCGGCGGGGCGTATCCCACCTCCTGGTGGCTGGCGGGCGAGGTGGTCAGCGAGACGATCACACTGCCGCTGGCGGACGTGCCGGCGGGGACGTACCGGTTAGCGGTGGGCCTCTACGACCGGGCGCTGACCCGGCTGCCGGCCACCGGCCCCAACGGCGAGCGCCTGGACGACGACCGGGCGGTTTTGCCGCCGGACGTGAGGAGAGAACAATGAGCGATCTGCGGACGTGGCAAGCTAAATCGCTGGCGAATTTGATGAAAGGCGGCCCCGTCTGCCAGCACGCGGCGCGGTACATCGTCGCCAACGGCGTCGAAATAGGGTTCGCCCGGCAGAGCACGAGCGCCCGTTGGACCCTGGACGGCAAAATCGAGTTGAGCAGCGCACTCTATTCCCCGCAAACCGACCCCGCCAGCCCGCAAGCCCTGGGTTCCATCGTCCACGAGGCGACCCACCTGGAACAAGGGGCCGCGCTGGCGCTGACCGTGGCCGGGGAAGTGGGGGGCTGGCAGGCAGAGTACGCGGCCCGGCTGGAGCTTGGTCAACCTATCGGCGACCCACGCTGGCGGGCGGTCTATGCGACCCCGCAGCCTCCCACCAGGGCCGACCTGCGCCGGGCGCGGCGCGAGATGCTGCGCATGACCGGCTATCGCTATTTGATCTGGCTGCT
>CAYNVC010000040.1:0-7552 GCA_964400615.1 uncultured Anaerolineales bacterium
ATCATCCAAAAGATCTTTCAGGCCCACAGCCCCGCCGGGACGGACGTCACGCCGGGCAGCATCATCTGGCTCGATCTGGACGTGCGCACGGCCCGCGACTTTGCCGGCGCTAACGTGGTCAAGAACTATCGCACCCACTATGGTGACGCGCCGGTGGCGGACAAGGAGCGGACGTTTTTCACGTTCGACCTGGTCGTGCCGGCCAAGAACATCCCCTACGCCAACAACCAGCAGATTTGCCGCACCTGGGCGCGGGAGCAGGGGGTCAAGGTGTACGACGTGGACGCGGGCATCGGTTCCCACGTGGCGATAGAGCAGGGATTGGCCTACCCCGGTTCCACTTTTGTCGGCACCGATAGCCACCTCAACATCCTGGGAGCGGTCGGCTCGTTCGGGCAGGGGATGGGCGACAAGGACATCGCTTTCACCTTCAAGACCGGCAAGACCTGGTTCGAGGTGCCGCCGACGATGCGCGTGGTAGTCGAGGGCAACCTGCCCGCCTCCTGCACCGCCCGTGACCTGACTCTGGCGGTGCTGCGGCAACTGGGATCCAAAGGGGCGCTGGGCCGCGCGGTCGAGTTCTACGGCGCGGCGATAGAGAAACTGGGCCTGGCGGGGCGAATCACGCTCGCCAGCCAGGTGACGGAGATGGGCGGCATCATCGGCTTTATCCCTCCCTCGGACGAGATTGTGGCCTACACCCGCCACAGCACCGGGCAGAGCAACCTGGAACCGGTTTACGCCGACCCGGATGCAGAGTACGTCGAGACGGTCGAGGTGGACATCACGGGATTGGAACCACTCATCGCCTGCCCGCCCAACCCGTCCAACGTCGTGCCGGTGCGGGAGGTAGCGGGGCGGCACGTGGATTCCGTCTTTTTCGGCTCCTGCACCAACGGGCGGTTCGAGGATTTCGCCGCCGTCGCCGAGGTGGTCGAGGGCCGGCACGTCGCTCCCGGTATGATGGCCTCCGTCGTCCCGGCCACGCGGGGAGTTTTCGAGCAAATGCTCCGCTCCGGCGTGTTGGAGACGCTGTTCGAAGCCGGGTTCATCATCAGCAACCCCGGCTGCGGCGGCTGTGCTTCGGGCCACATCGGGATGACCGGCAAGGGACAGGTACAGATCAGCACCAGCAACCGCAACTTTCCCGGCAAGCAGGGCGCGGGCGAGACCTACCTGGCAAGCCCGGTGACAGCGGCCTGGTGCGCGTTGACGGGGGAGATCGCTGTGCCGCAAGTGTGAGGAGGGGATTATGCTGACCAGCATATCCATTCAGGGATTCAAATCTCTGCGAGACGTGCAGGTTGAACTGGGACAGGTCAACGTCTTTATCGGAGCCAACGGCAGCGGCAAAACGAACCTGTTGGAAGCCATCGGGTTGTTGAGCGCGGCTGCCGACGGCAAAATAGACGACCAGGCGTTGATGCGGCGCGGCGTGCGGATTGGCCTGCCCAACCTGTATCGTTCCTCTTTCCAAAGCGGCGGTCTCGCCGAGAGGGTGGTCGTCCAGGCCAAAGGGAAGGGCACAAGCTACGAAATCGAGATCCCATTTGTCTCCAGCGTCCGTGAGGAGCCATTGCCATATACAACCGGGTCGAAAGCGGACGAGGCCATCTTGAAACGCTTGCGCGATTACGCCATCTTTGCCCCCACGACGCCGGTGTTGCGCGGCCTCGAACCGGATCGGGGCCAGAGAGTGCCGGTCGGATTGGCCGGTGGGCAATTGGCCGAGGCTGTGGGCGATATTTTGGACACCGGGCAAGGAACTCTTGGCGCTGTCGAGCTAGACGAGATGCTTGAATTGCTTGACTGGGTGGAGAGTGTTGACACGGTTTCCCCTTCCAGAGAGATCGTCTCCCCCAGCGTTCCCGTGACCCGCACGGTTATTCGCTTTACTGACCGCTGGATGAAACAACACAACAACCGCCTCTCCGCCTACGACGCCAGTGAAGGAGCCTTGTATGTCCTGTTCGCGCTGGTGCTGGCACTGCATCCTCAAGCGCCCGCCCTGTTCGCCATCGAGAACCTGTACCAGACAATGCACCCCCGTCTGGCGCGGGCCACGACGCGGCTTTTCTGCCGCCTGGTGTTGCAGGCCGTCCCACCACGTCAGGCTCTGCTGACCACTCACAACCCGCTGGTGCTGGACGGCCTCAACCTGCGCGACGAGCGCATCCGTCTCTTTGCCGTCGAGCGAGGCAGCAATGGGCCGACCCAGGTGCATCGGGTGCAGGTCTCGGAAGAGGTGCTAGAGGCCACCCAGGAGGGGCTGACGCTCTCCAACCTCTGGGTGATGGGGCGGTTGGGCGGAGCGCCGGACATTTTCTAAAGATGAACATTGGAACAGTCGTCGAAGGGCCGACGGATCGCCTGGTGCTGCAAGCCGTTTTGGACAAGCTACTCCCCGGTGAAAACCGCTATTTCCCCCTCCAGCCCGGTGTGACCTTTGGCGCAACAGGTACGGGGTGGAAAGGGGTGCGGAGCTGGTGTCAGGAAACCTGGCAGCGCCAGGGTTCCAGTCTGGACCAAATCATCTCTGGCGAGACCGGCGCACCACTCGATTTGTTGGTCATCCACATTGACGCTGACATCGCGGCTGAGGATGACTTGCAAAACGATGGCGGCCCAGTCATTGACGTGCAGCGACCATGCCCGCCGGCTGCTGCTACGGCTGCCAAACTACGCCAGGTTGTAGCGCGATGGCTGCACCGCGACGTTCTGCCCTTTCCGGTCGTGTTGGCGATACCGGCTCAGAACACCGAGACGTGGGTATTCGCCGCACTCTATCCCGACGACGAACTGTGCTCGCGGAAGGATTACGAATGCATCACCAGCCCGGCATATTTCCTGACTCTCACCAGGTACGGTAAATTACTGCGCCGCACTACTGGACGTATCAAAAAGCCAGTCTCACGCTACCGCCGGGTTGCCCCGCACGTCGCTGCGGCCTGGGAGACCGTGCGCCGCATCTGCCCGCAGGCAGAGAGGTTTACCACCGATGTAAAATCACCGAGGAGGACTTGTGACTAATAAACCAACCAAAATCAAGGGCCGTCTCTGGGTGCTGACCGACCCGGAAGGCCGACTGTACGACGACATTGATACCGACATGATCTTTCACAACCGCTACCTGCACATCACCGAGATCGAACAGATGGGGCAGTACGCGCTGGACAACCTGGCCGGATGGGAGGATTTCGCGTCCAGGGCACAGCCCGGCGACGTTATCATGGCCGGGAGGAACTTTGGCGCGGGTTCCTCGCGCCAGCAGGCGGTGGACTGCTTCCGCGCGTTGGGCGTCGGGGCCATCGTCGCCGAGAGTTTTGGCGCCATCTATAAACGAAACACCATCAACAGCGGGCTGCCCCTCGTCACTCTACCCGGCCTCACCGGGATGGTCGCCGCGTTCCACTCTGGCGACGAAATTGAGATAGATTTCGAGACCGGGCAGGTCGAGGTCGGCGGCGAAACATTCCAGGCGCAGCCGTTCTCGCAGGTGCAGATGGACATTTACCAGGCGGGAGACCTGTTCGCCTATGGCAAACTGTTGGCAGCGGTGTGACGTGTGTTGGGTCGCCACGCACTGCCCAGGGTTTTTAGATGCACATAAACCTCACCAAATCCATCTTTACGTCGTCCCAAGTTGATTTCATCGTCGGCCAACTCGAACGCGCTGCCGGGATGGGGTTCGTCGCCCCCAGGAGCGAAAACAACCGTTACCTGATGGCCTCGTTCAAGGGGGTGGAGGCAAAAGGCATCACGCCCAAGTGGAACGTCAAAATATACACCTACAGCGTGAAAAAAAGAGGGCACAGCCTGGTATGCGTGGACAAGCACGTCCTGCGGAAATTGCTGGACGAGGATTACGATAGCTTTGTGCCGCCCGACTTGGCGGTGCTGCGCATTGACGACGCCGGATGGGGGTTCCCGCTGTGCGGCGTGATGGTGGGCGTGTCGGACGAGCGGGACGTGCGCACCGCCGCCGTGCCGGTCGAATACTTTCGGCACGACACCAGAAACAATTTTCACACCAAACGCTATTTGAAGAGGTACGCCGAACTGGCGGTACAGTTGCTCGACCAGTTCGGCGCGTCACCGGACACCCACCGGATCGAAATATGCACGGGCTATGTGAACCAGCCGCTGCGCGAAAAGCTCAGGCGCATGGGGTACGACGTGCGGGTGGTCGAGATCAAAGGGTTGCTCCAAGACAGGCTGGAAGAGATGTACCGGGTGTACGTGCGCGAGGCGGTCGGGGCGGATATTTATTATGACCCCAAAGATATGGACAAATCAGAGATTCCCCGCCGCTATGGCGAGTGTCTCAGGTACGGGAGGAACCATTGCCCCGGTAAAATCAAGACCGGGTGGAGTTCGATCAGCGGAAAACCTGATCCATTGATGTCAATCGAATAGATCGAGGAGGCGTGTAGATTATGGACATCCCATCCACTGAAAAGCTCTTGCGAGATCTGCAACCCGACCAACCTTTCAACGCCATCAGAATCAAGGCGGCGCGAGAACTCGGTCAACTGCCCACGAGTGACCAGCGCATCGTGAGCGCCCTGGTCGAGGCGCTGAAATCTGACCCCTCCCGGTCGGTCAGAGACGCGGCGCGGGAATCGCTCCAGGCCCCCGCGCACCGGGCTGTGCTGGCGCAAAATCCCGACCTGGCCGCGTCCGTGGCAGATCTGCCGAAAACTACCGCCCCGCAACAGACTGCGCCCCGGCCAGCCTATCCCGCCCCTCCGGTGAACAAGCTGCCTGTCGGGAACGCACCCGCGTGCAGCGTCTGTGGCCGACAGGACGAAACACTCCGCATAGTCATCTACCCCTACGTCTTTAGCTTTATCGCGGCGACGTCTCGGCGTGCATTCGCCGGGCTGTGGTGCAAAAAACACCGCAACTTGAAGTTGTTTCTCGCCGCCTTGATCACGGCGACGACCGGGTGGCTGGGCATCCCGTTCGGAATCATTTTCACCCCCATAACGCTGTTCAGACTCGCGCGGGGCGGATTTTACGACCCAGAGAGGAACGCGGACATGCTCCAAAATCTGGGGGAGCACAAACTCGGCCAGGGGGATGCGGAGGGGGCGGCGCGGTGCTTTGAGGCCAGCCTGCGCTTCCGCGACGACGGGGCGGCGCGGGAACGTCTGCGCCAGATCCGCATTATGCACCTGGGCGAGCCGGCCCCGGTTGGGCTGGGGGGCACAGTGTCGTCTCTGGCGGGGTTGTTGCTCGGAGCCGTGGTGATTGGAGCGATCATCGGCATCCTGGATTACGGCGTCACGGCCCTCTTTGCAACGCTGGGAGGTGATACGTTGTCAATCTACCTGATCATTGTCAGTTGGGCCCCTCTGGTGGCGGGAATGTTCGTCGGCGGCCTGTTACTCTCCCAACTCGTCGAATGGGCGCTGGTGCGGTTCAGATGTCGCAATCTGGCCCTGGCTATCGGAGTGAGCACCGTGGCCGCCGCTCTGGCCCTCTACAGCCTGGTGCAAGGCTCCGCCGTCAGTGATTACACCCTCGCCGTACTGTCTGGTGGAATGTTTAGCTCTACGTTCGAGGCCATTTTTGTCAGTGTGATGGTTCTATTTATGGGCGGGGTGATCTGGATAAAGGATTATATCCCCATGTCCACCACGGCGGATACCATTTATATCGTCCTGCTGCTGATCGGCGCAGTCTACTACCTGGCGCTGGGGATCGCGTCCGGGGTACGAACCGCCCGGTGGCAGCGCCGGCTGCAAGATTTGTGATGATCGGGGGAAATTGTCAGCGAGGGAAAAGTGCTCAATCCACCTGGCGCACATCGAGTGCGCTCATTGGGTGTCCCTGGATAGAGCATCTCGTAGACGAGTCAGGCGGTCAGCCAGATATGGAGCCAGCCGGTCGGCGTCCGCTTCCAAATCGGAGAGATAGTCCTGCACGGCCAACCAATAATCCTGACGGGCCTGGTCCAGAGTGTGACCTTCGCCATAGAGGTCGAACTGGTCATCGGAGATGAAATACCGCTCACCATCGAAGCGGATTTGCACTGGGAGGCCGTGAATTTCATTTGAAATAATAGCGTTGGGCATCATTTTGCTATACCGTCCATTGGTACAATCTCTCACTTTACCCGTTGCTGGGCAGGGGAAATGGAACTCGCGCCAGGTATAGTATATCTTAATGCTTTAACATCACTTGTCAAGCTCAGGAGGCTCTTTATGGGACATACCTTTGTCGAACAAGTCCTGGCTCGCAAGGCCGGGCTGGAAAGCGTCGTGCCGGGGCAGATCGTCACCGTCCGGCCCGATAAATTGCTGACCCACGACAACACCGCCGCCATCTCGAAAAAATTTCGCCAGATCGGCGTCGAGCGGGTGGCCGACCCCAGCATCAACGTCATCGTGCTGGATCACGTTGCCCCGGCGGCCAATGAGACTTATGCCACCAACCACAAGATCATCCGCGAGTTCGTCGCCGCGCAGGGCATCAGCGCCTTTTACGACGTGGGCGAGGGCATCTGTCACCAGGTGCTGCCGGAGAAGGGACACGCCTGGCCCGGCGCGGTGATCGTCGGCTCCGATTCCCACACCCCCACCCACGGCGCGTTCGGCGCGTTCTCCGCCGGCATCGGGCGCACCGAGGCGGCGGCGGTGATGGCGACCGGGCAGATATGGCTGCGCGTGCCGGAGAGCTTGCGCATCATCGTCAGCGGCAAACTCCCCCCGCGCGTCTCGGCCAAAGACCTGATCCTGTACATCATCGGCGACGTGCGGGCGGATGGCGCCACCTACAAAGCGGTCGAGTTCGCGGGCGAGACGATCCGGGAGATGAGCGTCGCCGGGCGCATGGTGCTGACCAACATGGCGGCCGAGATGGGAGCCAAGAACGCGGTCGTCGAACCGGACGCCAAGACCCGCGCCTGGCTACAGGGCCGGGTGACTGTGCCCTACGAGGAAATCCACGCCGACCCCGGCGCCGAATACGAGCGCGTCTTGGAGTACGACGTGAGCGACCTGGTTCCGCAGGTCGCCAAACCGCACACGGTGGACAACGTCGTCCCGGTGACGGAGGTGGCGGGCACGCCGATCAACCAGGCGCTCATCGGCACCTGCACCAACGGGCGGCTGGAGGATTTGGCGGCGGCGGCCGAGATTCTGCGCGGCAAGAGCGTCAGCCCCAGCGTGCGGCTGCTGGTGCTGCCCGCCTCGCGGGAGGTGCTGCTGGCAGCCATCGAGCGGGGGTACGTCAGCGACCTGGTATCCGCCGGAGCGACGCTCCTCAATCCCGGCTGCGGCCCCTGCCTGGGTGCGCACGAGGGAGCGATGGCCCCCGGCGAGGTGACGCTCTCGACCGCCAACCGCAATTTCAAGGGGCGGATGGGATCGAAGGAGGCGTTCATTTACCTCTCCAGCCCGGCCACCGTGGCCGCCTCCGCGCTCACCGGCGTCATCACAGATCCACGGGGGGTTTAGAACACGGATTGGCAGGATTAACGGATAGCGGCGACAACACCAGGCATTCCGTCATTGTCAGAATCCGGTTAGAACACGGATTGGCAGGA
>CAYNVC010000040.1:7652-11952 GCA_964400615.1 uncultured Anaerolineales bacterium
CAATTTGCCCCTCACGCTCGCAGACAACCGGGCGTCTCGTAGGGCAAGTTGCCAACTTGCCTCACATCAAGACAATTAAAGGAGAAAAAAATTATGGCAAAATACAGAATCGCGCTAATGCCGGGCGACGGCATTGGCAACGACGTGATGGACGCGGCCCAGATCGTGCTGGACAAGATCGCGCTCGACGCCGAGTACGTCCCCGCCGACATCGGCTGGGAATTCTGGCGCACCGAGGGGGAACCGCTCCCCCAGCGCACGATTGACACGCTCAAGGGTTGCGACTGCGCCCTGTTCGCCGCCATCACATCCAAACCCAAAGAGGAAGCCGAGGCGGAACTGGTTCCCGAATTGCAGGGCCAGGGCCTCACCTACCGCAGCCCCATCGTGCGTATGCGGCAGATATTCGATCTCTACGTCAACCTGCGCCCCTGCAAGGCGTTCAAGGGCAACCCGCTCAATTACCGGGACGACATTGACCTGGTGACGTTCCGCGAGAACACCCAGGGCCTCTACGCCGGGGTCGAGTTCCACCCCCTGCCGGACGACCTGCGGGCCAAGCTGGCGGAGCACAGCCCCCGTATGGCCGCCTTCGACGGCGTCCCCTCCGAGGACATTGCCCTCTCCACCCGCATATTCACCCGCGCCGGATGCCAGCGCATTGTGCGGGCCGCCTTCGAGTACGCCGCCAAATTCGGCTATCCCACCGTCACGCTGGTCGAAAAACCGAACGTCATCCGCGAGACCTCGGGCCTGATGGTGCGCGAGGCCCGCAAGATTGCTCAGGAATATCCCGCCATCGAGCTGTGGGAGACCAACGTGGACGCGATGGCGATGTGGCTGGTCAAGAACCCGCAGAATTACGGGGTGATGGTCTCCAGCAACATGTTTGGCGACATCATCTCGGACCTGGCGGCCCAACTGGTGGGCGGGCTGGGGTTCGCTGCCAGCGGCAACATCGGTGACGACCTGGCGATCTTTGAGCCGACCCACGGCTCGGCCCCCAAGTACGCCGGACTCTACAAGGTCAACCCCACCGCCATGCTCCTGGCGGTCAAGCTGATGCTGGATTGGCTGGGCGAGGGCGACACGGCCCAACGGCTGGAACAGGCCATCGCGGCGGTCATCGCAGAGGGACGGGTGCACACCTACGACATGGGCGGCGATTCGACCACGCTGGAAATGGCCCAGGCCGTGGCGGACAAATTATAGGGTGGGGTTCTTGCCCGCTGCTTTCAATGCGGGCAAGATGCCCGCGTTCCGCTCCGTAGGCCACACGATGCGGGCAGATTATGGCTTGACCAATTAACCCGGATACCAACCACACCCGACAAGCCATGCGGCTGACCGGACGCCCGCACAGGCTGGCGTCCGGTCAGCGGCCCGCCAGGGGCGGTCTCAACCACCGCCCCTGCAGGCAGTGGCGCCGGATTCCCGCGTAGCGCCGGATTCCCATTCCAGCGCTCGGCCATGATTGACAAAAACACAGGGCCGATGTATCATCTATCCAAGTGCAAGTGACCTCAAAGCATTCAAGGAGGAAAACCCGTGTTCGGAAAAGAGAAAACCATTGTTCAGGCCCCTGTGGCAGCCCCGGCTTCCAAGATCGAGACCATCATCGGCCCCAATGCCCACTTCAAGGGGGACGTTCAGTCCGATGGTGGCGTCCGCGTGGATGGCATTTTCGAGGGAACCATAGACATCACCGGCAACCTGGTCATCGGCGAAGGCGCCAAAGTCATCGCCGACATCCAGGCCAACAACATCTCTATCTCAGGCGCGGTCAAGGGGGACGTCGCCGGGAACCGGGTGGAGATATTGGAGACCGGCCGGGTGTGGGGTGATCTGACCATCAACTCGTTGCTGCTCAACGAGGGGGCTTATCTGCGCGGGCAGACTACGATGCACGCCGATATTGAGCCGCCGATGATCGAACCGCCCAAGAAATCCCACGTCCAACCCGGCCCCAAGATCGTAGACGTGGAGCCACACGCCCAGGCGGGCGAGTGACTGGCTCCGACAAGATGCGAGAAACCAGGTTTTTTCCGAGACCTGGTTTCTTTTCTACCGCACCAGCAGCACCGAGCAGCCCACGTCGTCCAGCAACGTCTGGAGCTGTTGCGACGGCAACAGAGTAGCGTCCAACACCAAAACCCCGCCCCCTTCGGATTGCACCTGGTGGGTGAGGAGCGTCACGTTGGGACGGGTCACGCGCCGGTAACGTATCAATATCCCCTGCCGGCGTAACCAATCGGCCGTCTCGGCTTGCAAGCGGTACTCTTCGTCTGCGGTGGCGGCTACGACGACCACGACCAGATAGCCCTCTTTCTTCCGGCCCAGGTGAGCGGCCATCTGCAAGGCCCGTCGGGACGCGGCGGAGCCGTTGTAGGTCACCATCACCGGCGGTTCGATCCCCGCGTCGCGCTGAAGCAAGAGCACGGAGCCGAGCGCCTGAGAGGTCACCGCCCGAGCCGTGGAACCCATCCGCCCCCGTCTGGTGAATGGACGGCTTGCCTTCCCCAGGCTGAGCAAGTCGGCCTCCAACGCCGCCGCCAGCACCTCCGGCGCGACCTCCCCACGCACGACGCGAAAAGACCACCTGACTTGGCGACGCTCGCAGGCCATTTCCAGTGCCCGGCGGGCCTGTTCCGCCTGCGCTCGCAGCTCGCGCTCCATGCGCTTGCGGTCCAATCGCGCCCCAGCGACGAAGGGATACTGTACCTCTCGCGCCACCGGGGACCCGGCGGCCCGCAGCAAATTGACGTCCTCGACGAAAATCCCTTCCAACTCTGCTTCCAGGCTGGCGGCCAACTCGGTCGCGGCTCTGAGCGCCGCCAGGCTATAGCGCGAAGCGTCCAGCGCCACCAGGATGTGCCGGATCGTCAACTCGTCACTCTGCTCGTTCATTCCTCGCCTTCTTCTGCGGTTGTTTCCCTCTCTCGCTCCGGTTCTTCTTCGGGAGGCGCAGCAAAGTCACGCTGCTTTTCGGATAGTTCGATCAGCCGGGCCTCGACCAGTTGGTTGACGCTGCCCGGAGCGAAATCCCCTTCCTCGCCCCGCTCTCCGGCCGGCAAGCCGGTCAAAAGTTCTATGGCCTGATCTATCGTCTGCATAGTGTAAATGTGAAACTGGCCCGCCTCCACCGCTGCGACCACGTCCTGGCGCAGCATGAGGTGTTGTACGTTGGAGGCCGGGATGATCACTCCCTGCTCGCCGGTCAGCCCACGGGCCTGGCAAACGTCAAAGAACCCCTCGATTTTCTCGTTGACCCCGCCGATGGGTTGGGCCTCACCGTGCTGGTTGACCGAGCCGGTCATTGCCAACGATTGCTTGACCGGAACCCCGGCCAGCGCAGAGAGCAGAGCGCACAATTCGGCCATCGAAGCGCTGTCCCCATCCACCCCGCCATAAGATTGCTCGAACACCAGGCTGGCCGAGAGGGAAAGGGGATAGTCGGCGGCGTAGCGAGCGCCGAGAAAGCTGGAGAGGATGAGTACCCCTTTGGAGTGAATGGGGCCACCCAATTCGACCTCGCGCTCGATATCTATCACCCTGCCCTTGCCCATGCGGACGCGGGCGGTGATACGGCTGGGCTGCCCAAAGCTAAAGTTGCCCAGCCCGATGACGGAGAGGCCGTTCACCTGGCCCACCCGCTCGCCGGTCGTATCTATCAGGATCGTGCCCCGCTGGATCATCTCCTGCACGCGCTCCCGCAGCCGGTCGGCGCGATGGGTCTGGGCGTCTATCGCCCGCTGCACGTCGCTCGCGGTCACGGTCCCGTTGCCGGACACACTGGCCCAGTAATCCGCCTCGCGCAGCAGGTCGGTGACGCCGAGCAGGTGGACGGAGAGTTTGTGGACGTCCCCCGCCAGCCGCACGCTGCGCTCGATGATCCGGGCGATGGCCCCGCGATCAAATGGGCGCAGATCGTTCTTGCGGGCCATAGTAGCCAGCAGGCGGGCATACGACAGATTGGCCCCATCGTCGCGCGGCATATCGGCGTTGAAATCGGCCTCGACCTTGAACAGCTCGCCAAAATCGGGATCGTACTGGTAGAGCAGGTAATACAGCAACCGCTCGCCGATCAGGATGATCTTGACATCGAGCGGGATGGACTCGGGTTCCAGTGAGACGGTGCTGACCAGGCTAAGCGCCTGGGCCATCGATTCGATGCGTATCTCTCGTGAGCGGAGGGCGCGTTTCAGCCCCTCCCAGGCGTAGGGTTGGAGCAGCAACTGGCGTGCATCCAGGATGAGATAGCCACCGTTGGCGCGGTGCAGCGCACCAGATTTGATCAGGT
>CAYNVC010000041.1:0-5489 GCA_964400615.1 uncultured Anaerolineales bacterium
ACAGAGTAATACGCAACACGCACTACGCACTAGGTGATCGCTACCAGGATCAACGCCGAGACCGCCGGGACGGTCAGATTGTCAACTCCCCACGGTGAAACCGCTTCGACTGCCGTCGCGGCGAGCGCGGTCACGGCGGCGGCCCAGATTGCGCCGGGCAGGCCAATTGAGCCAAACAGCAGCAGCGGTATCAAAGTCGCTGCCCATCCGGCCAGGAACATTGCCGCCGAACCCTCGAGCGAGCGGGTGCTGCCCAGGATGGTATAGTGGTGTCTCCCCCAACGCCGCCCCAGCACGGCGGCCATCGCGTCCCCCCAGGTCATCGGCATCAACGCGGCCACCAGCAGGTGCGGCCTTCCCCACAGCAGCCAGATGAGGGCCGCGAAGGAGATGGGGAAATATATAGTGCCCAGGTTTTCCTTCGCGCCGGTCTCCATCGCTTTGAACGTCCCACGCCAATAGGAAAGGGCATTGATCAGGACGAAAGAGGCGGGTGGGACGATGGCAAAGGTGCGGCGCTCAAAGAGGAGCACCGTCCCATAGGCCCACATGCCGACCGCTATATGGATGAATTTGCGGGTGAACTCGGCCGGATAGCCGCGCCATTTGCGCAGCCCCTCGGCCAGGCCGAGGGCGGCAAAGACAAAGAGAAAGGAGATGACGAGGGCGATGGCGTCTGGTGACATAGTTTACTCCGGTTTGAGCAGGCCGATGATATAGCCGGTGAGTCTCTCGTGCGAGTCGCCGGGTTTGACCTGGCCGATGATTATGGGTGAGCGGGGGGTGAACCTGACTCCATTGCCAGGGTTGCGCTCAAAATCAACCGCGATCCAGCCAGTCCCCGGTTCCCAGACTACCCCCGCGTGACCGGGGTCAACCGGCCATTGCTGCCGGATAAAGACGTAATCGCCCGATCTGGCCCCTACGTCTGTCCACCTGTTGTCGGAGGTACGCAGGGCAAAGTAATAATTCACATATCCGGCATCGAGCGCGATCTCCGGCTGACCTGAAATTGGATCGAGCCGGTACGCAGTTCCTTCGACCATAAAGAGGTAATCGTTTGCGTCTCCAGATATGTATCCCCAAACCTTTTTCCCTCCCTCGAACGGACTCTTGCCGGCCGGTTCCCAAACATCAAAAAAGGCCCGCAAAGAGGAAGAATTGAGAGAGCGATCTATGATTTCCCGGCTGCGTTGGGAAATATACTGGCGGACCAATTGGCATTTTTCAAACTGCAAAATGTTGTTACAAGTTGACCAGTATTCCTGAGCCACCTGGAACTGCTGCAACGCCCGCCGGTACATATTCCAGTCGCCCATTGGGTCGCCAAAGAGCCGTTGCTCCAGCAAGGCCCCCAAAGCGTAGGTGGCGACGGCCTCGTTGTGCTGCTGCGCCCGGGACGATTGACGCTGGAAAATCTGGCGTGCTTTTTCACACCACGTGGTCGCCTCACCTATCTCTCCCACGTCGCAGTAGAAATCTGCCAGGTGCATCTGGGCCAGCGCCAGCCCGGTGTGAGCCGTCCCTTTGTAAATCTCGCACACGTACAGCGCACGCTCTAGCGCCAATGTCCACTCGTAGCTCAGGCGAGCCTCTCGCGCCCCGTCCAACAAACGTCGCACATCCTCCGGTATCTGCTCGTAATACAGCAACGACGAGGGTTCAAAATCACGGGGCACTCTCATGGTCATTGCCTCCCCACCAACATCCGGCCGAGTCCGGCAAGCGTCTCGTCCGGCGTGTGCTCCGCCTTGTTCAGCGCCATTTCCAATTCGTCGAGCGTGCGCATGATCTCGGGTGGCAGGAAAACGCGCTTCCAGGGGTCGTAGGCCATCCAGCGCAGTGCCTCGACGAATCGCGCCGCCAGTAAATATGATGGCACATCATCCACGTTGTCCGTGACCAGGGGGCGAATCGCCTCGGTGAGAGTCAGTGCCATCTCGGCCTGCGCCTGTATCTGGGCCGCATTCAGGCGGGCCAGCTCGGCCTCTCCTTCTATCCGGCTCTCGACCGTCTTTTGCTCCCACCCCGCCCGCCAGGCTTCGATCCACTGGGTATCAACCTGACGCGGCAACCCAATTTCCTGGCCTTGCTCGTCCTTCACGTCCCGCACGGCGATCTCGCCAATATCTATTTCGATGATTTTGGCTCCGACGCTGTTGCCCACTGCAAAAGATTGATCCAGCTTGGCTTGCAGTTTTTTCCGTATTTCGTCCTGGGGGTTCTCATCCTGGCCCTGGGGTGATTGTAGCAACCAGTCGAGCCGGTACTCGGCCAGGATGTTGCGCACCGTCCCCTCCACTCCGCCTATGACCACCCGGCCGGTCCAGCGGCGCAACTGCTCGGCGTGACCGGGCTGCTTGATACGCATCCAAATGCTCGTGGCGGCGTTGAACACCGCCTCCTCGGTATAAGGGAACGGCGCTCCCACACCGCCCTTTTCCAGTTCCGCGATGATTTTCTGGTCCAGCTCCAGGTTGTACTCTGTGGAACGTCCCTGGCTCGCCACCAATTCCTGCAACCCGTCCCCGGTTTCGACCGGCTGTTTCACCTGCACCTGGCCCGACTGGTCAATGAACCGGTCATCAATCTTGAACGTGACGTTGACCCGGCACGAGATCGGGATGCCTTCTTTGGTCATCGCATTGACGGTGAGCGGCCAGCGCTGCGGGCGCAGGTCAACTATGCCCCAAATGCGCTCGAACGACTCGAGGAAATCCAGTTTGGGGCCGCCTAGGACGCGATACAGCCGCCCCCCTTTTTCTGTCACCAGTGCGCTATCGTTGTAGACGAGTATAAAGCAAGGCCCACCGATGCGATCCGTCAGGCTGCCCGCGCCGACGGCAAGCCGTCCCTCTCTGACGATCATGATCGGTTTTAGCTCAGACATGCCGAACACGCAACGGTGCAGAAAATCGTGCGCTTCTCCCAGGTCTTGCGTGTCGTAGAGGGTGCGGATGAAGCGGGAGGCCAGCCAGGGAATGAGCGCCAGCGCCAGTAACGCCGGCAACGAGTTGAACACGGCAGCGGGAAGCAGCGAGACGGCCCCACGCATCAGAGCCGTCGGGTCTTGGGCGATGGAGGGGGGCGTATCCGCTCCTCCCAACCCCAAAGCTGCTGCCAGGTTCAGGTGGCGGTGGACGATCTCGCTCATATAACCGGCTGCCAGTATCAAACCCACCATCAGCAATAATATGAACACACGGTTCGAGTATTGTTGGGAAATTTTCAAGCGCAACATTGTTCTACTCACCCCCTTTGCCGGATGCAGACCCATCCACCGCTCTGCGTGCACTTTGCACCGTCTGGCCTGTCCCGGACGGAAGGTATTTGCGCAGCTCGGGCCGCCCAACCATAGCTTCCAACATCTCGATAAAGTAACGCGCGATCTGATCCATCGGGAGCGGCTCGCCGGTGTCCCGCAGTTTGCTCAACCGTTTACCTATGTCCAAAACAATGTCCACCTGTGCCTGCGCTCGCGCGTGCTCCACCAGGCGCAGCCGTGTGGATTGACCGGCAGCTTGCTTCAGCATGATCCGTCGCGCCCAATCGGCCTTCCATGCTTCGACGCGGTGCTCGAGCAAACGCGGGTCTGCTGGTTCCAGGTTGCTGATGCCGCTGCCAACGCGCTGCAAACCCCACGCAGGCAGCGTCCTTTCCAGTTCCTCCCGCAGGTAACGCCCGATCTTGGAGCGGGGGTGCTGGCCGAAATCTGTGTACAACTCGAATGGGGCATAGAGGTCATCGAACGCATAACGGGAGATAGCCCGGCGCACGGCTCGTTCGCCGACTATTTCGGGCAGGTCGTACCACTTTTGTTGCTCCAGTTCCCCCGGTATCTGGGATGCGCCATGATGCTCCATCATTTGAGCATGGAGCGCTTTGAAGACATCGCCGGAGCGGTAGGGGAACCCTTTGCCTAGCTCCGGTTTCTCTTGACCCGCGCCGATCCGGAAGGGGGTGAACGTAAAGACTTTGATGGCGATCCCGTCCTTTGTCCGCGCTCGCACCGGAAAAGCACGCAACTGCACCCGCAGGTCAATGACCTCCGCCGGTTTGTCGGACATGGAGGTGAATATGACCCCCGGCCCCTTGGTCCCTTTGAACTTGAGGCCGCTGGAGAGAGCGACGGCGTGGTCGCAACCGGTGAGGATGACCCCTGGCCCCGAAAGAAAGTTGCCGAACAGATCGCCGTCCGCTCGCTTGATCAGTTTTTCTTCCCCGGTCATCCAAGTGCGTTCTCCTTCAGTGCGCTCTTGTATCTTTTCGTCTATCACGACGTGGTAGGGATAGTTCGTCCCCCAGGTAAAGGTCAACAATGCGCGCAATGCCTGGCGGCGCTGCGCGACAGATTCCTCCGGGAACGGTACGATGAACCCGGCAACGTAAAACAGCCCTCCCCCGGCTATGGCGAGCGCGGGCAGTGTGACGAACAGCAGCCCAAACCAGCCGCTCCGCCAACCGACGCTGACCGCAAACCAGAAATAGATCCAGATGAGGGGAAATACCCACTTTTTAGCCCTGGTGTTAGAAGGCTCGAGAGTAGATAATGGGGACAGTTGCAGCGGCGACGTGACGACGGCGCTCAGAAACAAAGCCAGCGGGGAGCCGATGTAGGGCGTCAGGAGCATGCACAAGAGGGACGTAAACATACCCCCCATCAACCAGGATCCCCCTTCTACGGTTATATCTAAGCGTGAAAAGGTGGCCCATTTCAGAAGAGCCACCCAGGCTGCCGCGCCAACCAGTGAAAATACGACAGGGATCAACAAAGTCAACAACATGTCTATCAAGGACTCCACCGGTCTACCCCCCTTTGCTATTGTTGAAATAGTCGGCCAGTTACTCCTCTCATACAGCCTGCGAGAGGATCGGCTGGGTAGTAATTACTGCCGTTAGAATATCACAAATTTATCCCTAGCGCAAGTGGCACAGACGCGGAAGGCGAGCGCGAAAAGGCGCTAATGTTTGCCCATCTCGCGCTCTGTGATAGAATAACCGCATCGAGAAAACTGCAACCAGGACGATAGAGAAATGTTGGTAGAGGAAAAGTTCGAGGACGTCCTACAAAACATCGAGTTTGCCATCATCCAGGTGTACCACGACTATCCTGAGATGACCAACTGGGATACGCTGACCGCAGTCGAAGCGCTGATCGGCGCGTACCAGGACGAGCAAAAGGGTGCGCCGGTCAAAACGCCTCACCTCGCACCGCTGCCCCGGCAGATTTACGAGTCGGCCCGGATGATATGCGAGTGGCGGCTGGGACGCCAAACGCCGTTTCGAGACAAGAATGGGGAACCGCTCAGAGACCTCGTTCCCGTCTCGCTCGCCGTGGACGACATCGTCGCCTGCCTGAAGCGCATCCGCAAATCAATCAAATTCTGGGACCGGAAAGGCGGCCGGCAGGGATACCTCGTCTTTGTCGAGCAGTTCATCAAGTGAGCTCGGCCCAAACAAGAGAGTAGGACGCAGAGAACGCTGAAAAC
>CAYNVC010000041.1:5589-11943 GCA_964400615.1 uncultured Anaerolineales bacterium
GCTGTCTTTCCTCTCGTACCTGGTCTGCGTCGCCTGCGTTCGTCTGCGTCCAGCCAGGGACATCAGGTAGGACGCAGAGAA
This sequence comes from uncultured Anaerolineales bacterium, assembly GCA_964400615.1. Classification (GTDB taxonomy): domain Bacteria; phylum Chloroflexota; class Anaerolineae; order B4-G1; family B4-G1; genus B4-G1. The sequence goes on from CAYNVC010000041.1 coordinate 5,671, forward strand.
CGCTGAAAACGCTGTCTTTCCTCTCGTACCTGGTCTGCGTCGCCTGCGTTCGTCTGCGTCCAGCCGATGGCGTTAACATTGAACCGCCCCTGCTCCCCCTTTCACCATCCCCCAGGCAGTACCAGAGTACCATTGACCACATACCCCAATCGTGGTATCATTCCATCCACTGAATGAACGTTCATTCATAAGGAGATCGTTATGGCCGACGACACATCCACAACCGAACAACACGCCGCCGCCCGCCGGGCGCAGATACTCGAGGTCGCCGCCACGGTATTCGCCGAGAAAGGATACCAGCGGGCCACGATGAAAGATATCGCCGCCCGCGCCGGAATCGCCCCCGGCACCATCTATCTCTACTTTGGCAGCAAGCGGGACATTCTGTCGGCGGTCGCCAACGAGACCGAGACGCCGATGGTGGCCGCCCTGCTGGAAAGGGGCAAGCTGGGGGACCGCGAAACGCTGATCGAGATGATCGAAAAAGGGCTGGACATCACCGAAGCGCAGATCCCTTTCAACCGCACCCTGTTCAGCGAGGTCTGGGTGGACGATGACATCCTGGAAGAGACCGTCGCCGAGCGGATCAAGCAAATTCATCACCTGCTAAAAGAGTACATCGCCGGGCGCATCGCCGCCGGGGTGTTCCGCCCAGTCGACCCAGGGCTGGCCGCACAGCTGGTGCTGGGTATGTTCGCCAGTTTGATAGTGCCGGCCATCCGTGGCATAGCGCCGCTCCCTTCCTCAGAAAAGCGGCACACTCTGGCCGAGACGGTGGTTGACCTGCTCCTCGACGGCATCCGCGCCGGCACGTAAATCCTGCCCAACCGTGTTCCAGCCGAGGTAAACCCATGTTACGACGAATTTGGACTGTAATCCAAAAAGAGTTCATCCAGACCCTGCGCGACAGGCGCACGCTGGTGATGATGCTCAGCATGCCGCTCGTCCAGTTGCTCCTCTTTGGTTACGCAGTGCACATGAACGTCGAGCACATCCCAACCGTCGTGGCCGATCAGAGCCGCGACTCTGCCAGCCAGGCTTATGTGAATGCGCTAGAGACCTCGGGTTACTTTGACATCGTCGCCTACCTCCCCAGCCAGGCCGACGTGACCCGCGCCATAGACGAAGGCCGCGCCCAGGCCGGAATCGTGATCCCGCCCAATTTCAACACACACGTCGAGCGCGGCGATGCCCAGGCACTGTTCCTGGTTGATGGCTCCGATCTCTACATCTCCCAGTCGGCTTACTACGCCGCCACGGCCATCACCGAGGCCCACGCGACCCAGATATTGCTGACCAGGTTCGAGCGTTACGGCCAGGTGACAAAAAATCAGAGCCTTTTGCCGTTCGACTTTTTGGCACGCATACTCTACAACCCCAACCTGACCGACCTGTGGTTCATCATCCCCGGCATGTGCGCCATGATCCTGCAAACGCAGACCATCGCCCTGACCGCCACCGCCGTGGTGCGCGAGCGCGAGGTGGGCACAATCGAACAGCTTTTGGTGACGCCCATCCGCTCCGGCGAACTCTTGATCGGCAAAATCGTGCCCAACATCCTCATCGCCATCATCAATATGCTGACCGTCCTCGTGCTGGGCGTGTTTGCCTTCCACGTCCCATTCCAGGGCAGTTTTTGGCTCTTTTTCTGGCTGGCCTTTATGTACGTCTTCTCCGGGCTGGGATTGGGGCTTTTGGTCTCGACCGTATCCCAGAACCAGCAGCAGGCCCAGCAATTGAACATGGCCCTGGCGCTGGTGGGGCTGCTCCTGGGGGGCTTTATGTTCCCCCGCGACGTAATGCCCGCCATCCTCCGCTTCGTCGGTGATCTGTTCCCGTTGACCTATTTCATCCCCATTTCACGCGGCATAATCACCAAAGGGATCGGCATCGAGTTCTTGTGGAGCCAGGTCATCGCGCTCTTTGTCTACGTCATCCTGGTCATGACCATCGCCTCCCGTATGTTCAGGCAAAAGTTGGACTGATTCCGGGTAGAGGGAAAAAAGCATGCCAAAACGATTCCAACGCATCGTCGCCATCGCTCAAAAAGAGACCATCCAATTGCTGCGCGACTGGCGCACGCTGGTGATGGTGTTGCTCCTGCCCATCCTCGAGATGTTTCTCTTTGCCTATGCCGTCTCTATGACGGTGGATCACATCCCCACCGCCGTCGCCGATATGAGCAAGGACGCCCAAAGCAGGGCCTTTATCTCTGCTCTGACCGCCTCTGGATATTTCGATGTCGAAATGTACCTGGGGGACGAGTCCGCAGTCGCCAACGCCATAGACGCGGAACAGGTCAAGGCCGGCGTAATCATCCCGCCCGATTTCGCATCCCAGATCGAACGGGGTGAAGCACAGGCGTTGATCCTCCTGGACGGTTCCGATTCCTCCACCGTCAGCGCGGGCTATAGCGCCGCCGGTGCAATCGCCCAGAGTTGGGCGCTAGAGTTGACCGTGGAAAAGGTGAGCCGGATGGGAGCGGGCATGCTCGCCAGCATGGGGGCCTCCGGGGATGGTATCTCACCCCCCATCTACACCTCGACCCGCGTCCTCTACAACCCCGACATGGACGACATGGTCTTTATCATGCCGGGCTTGATGGCCGTCCTGTTGCAGGTGATGGCGATGGGGCAGGCGGCCACGGCAGTGGTGCGCGAGCGCGAGTTGGGCGTCGTCGAACAAATCCTGATCACACCCGCCCGCCCGATAGAGCTTTTGGTGGGCAAGATGATACCCAACCTGGCGCTCATCGTCGTGGATTTGTTGATCATCATCCTGTTCGGCGTCGTCTGGTTCGGCGTTCCCTTCGTGGGCAACCCCTGGCTGTTCGCCTGGCTGTCGCTGGTCTTTATCGCTTCCGGCCTGGGGCTGGGACTGCTGATTTCGACCGTAGCCAAGACCCAAAAACAGGCCCAACAATTCACCATGCTGTTCATGATGTTGTGTATGCTGCTGACCGGCCTCATATACCCCCTGGAACCGATGCCGCCCGCAGTGCGGGCCGTCGGCGAGATGATCCCCGCAACCTACTTTATCCGCATTGCCAGGGGAATCATCACCAAGGGAGTCGGAATTTCATTCATGTGGAAGGACGTGCTGGTACTGGTGATCTATGGAACGTTGATGATGACCGTGGCAGCTTTGACCTCCCGCAAGCGACTGGATTGAAGCGCGATGGACGATAAAATCACTATCTCGACCCAGAACCTGGTCAAAGAATTCCGCACCAGGCAAGGCGCGGTGCGGGCCGTGGACGGAGTGACACTCCAGGTGCGGCGCGGCGAGACCTATGGCCTGATCGGGCCGGACGGGGCGGGCAAGACGACGACCACCCGCGTCATCCTGGGGTTGCTCAAGCGCACCGCCGGCGAGAGCAACATCCTGGGGTACGATTCGATGCGGGATACCTACGAGATCCGGGAGCGCGTGGGCTATATCGCCCAACAATTCGCCCTCCCGCCCGACCTGACGGTGATGGAGAACATGCGCTTTTTCGCCAGTGTGCAGGGAGTCAGCCGGGAGGAACAGCGCAGACGCATCCCGGAGCTGCTCGAGTTCGCCGGGTTGAGCGACTTTAAAAAGCGGTTGGCGGGCCGGCTTTCGGGCGGGATGAAGAAAAAACTGGCCCTGGCGTGCAGCCTGGTACACGAGCCACAGGTGGTGCTGTTGGACGAGCCAACGTTGGGCGTGGATCCGGTCAGCCGGCGCGAATTTTGGGACCTGTTGGGCAACCTGCGGGCAGAAAAAGGGCTGACGATTTTCTTTTGCACACCTTACATGGACGAGGCCGAGCGTTGCAACTGGGTCGGGTTGATGTACCAGGGCCGGCTCGTGGCTCACGATTCACCAGAAACGATCAAAGAGATGGTCCCCGGTCGCCTGCTAGAGTTCACCCCCTCCAACTTTGTGCCCGCCTGGCGCCTGGTCGAGGGGATGGAGGGGGTGCTGGAGGTGCAGACCTACGGCGCGATGCTGCACTTGTTCGTGGACGATCCCGCCCGCCGCAGCCGCGAGATCGAGTCCGCCCTGGCGGGGCAGGGAATCACCTGCACGGGTATGCGCGAGATCGAGCCACGCATGGAAGAGGCGTTCATCTCCCTCATCCGCAAACAAAGGCATACGCAGTACGCAATGCGTGATACTGCGTAATGCGTATTGCGTAATGCGTATTGCGTATTGCGTAACGACAAATTACTATGGACGAGTACACTATTAAAGTCGAAAACCTGACCAAGCGGTTCGGCAATTTCACCGCCGTTGATGGGGTCAGCTTCCGCGTCCGGGCGGGCGAGGTCTACGGCTGGCTGGGGCCAAACGGCGCTGGCAAAACGACGACCATCCGCATGCTGCTGGGGCTGCTCAAGATCACCGAGGGCCGCGCCCGCGTCTTGGGCTACGACCCCAACCGCGAGGCCAAAACGATGCAGGCCCACGTCGGCTATATGTCACAGCTTTTCACGCTCTACAACGATCTGACCGCCCGCGAGAACATCCGCTTCTACGGCCAGGCTTATGGCCTTTCGCGGGAGGCGCTGAAACAACGGCAGGCCGAAATCATCGAGATGGCCGGGTTGGTGGGACGCGAGAACACACTCACCGCCAACCTCTCCGGCGGCTGGAAGCAGCGGCTGGCGCTGGGCTGCGCCATCGTCCACCGCCCGCAGGTCGTCTTTTTGGACGAGCCGACCGCCGGCGTGGATCCAATCAGCCGGCGCGAGTTCTGGGGCCTCATCTACGCGATGGCAAAAAAGGGGGTCACAGTACTGGTGACAACCCACTATATGGACGAGGCGGAGCTGTGCCAGCGGGTTGGATTTCTCAGCCAGGGGCGGCTGGTGGCGCTGGACACTCCCGGCCAACTCAAAGAGACACAAATGCACGGCCAGGTGCTGGAAATCAGCACCCCCGACCCCGACCGGGCCATGCGCGTCCTGAAACAGGCCCAGGCGAGCGGCAGCCTGCCGTTCGACGAGGTGGCGCTCTACGGGGCGCAGATTCACGCCGTCGTGCCGGACGCGGAGACGTTCAAGCAGCCCATCGCGGCGCTGCTGGCGGATGAAGGGGTGACGGTGCAGGGAATCGAGTGGATCGCGCCGACGTTGGAGGACGTGTTCATCTCGGCGGTCAAGGGATAGGGCACAGGTCAGCAAGCGAACAACGCACCTTAAAAATCACATACCTTGACTTTTGGGCCACGGGGGGCTATACTATAACCGTCATCTGCCTGCAAGAGGAGTAGACAATGTCAACTTTCGTTCAAGGCACAAGTCGGCTGGAACTGGCTCAATTGATTCCCGAGGCACGGCAGCGGCTGGTCGAACTAGGCGCCCCCCTGCTGTTGACCGAAGCGGAGGGCCGTCTGGCGCTGGCTGAACGCAAAATACGGGATTTCGAGCGCAAGTACAGTACCACCTTCCTGCGCTTGAGTCGTGCGGGCCTGCCGGACGACGCCAGCATAGAGATGCACGAAGATTTCATCGAGTGGGCCGGCTGGCAGCACACCTACGAAGAAGCACATCAAATCCTCGCGTCACTAGAGCCTTTCACGGAGGAGACTCTTGCGTTCGCTGTTGCAAGCTAGAATCGCCAGTATCTGGTCTATCCTGGCAGAATACGTGGCCGGCATCACTGTTTACAGAGTGGACTACCACTCGTTCAAACTCAAAATCACCCTCGTTGACGGCAGCACAATCCGAATCAACGAGCAGTATTACCAGAACCGCCTGGAACGGTACGCCTACTATTGGCTTACTTCAGACGACCGCCTCATCACCGGCTGGGACAACGCCCCACACCACTCTCACCTGCCGGGCTTTCCGCACCACAAGCACGTACACTCGTCAGATAACGTGCAACCGTCCGAGGAGACAACCCCCGCAGAAATTCTCACCGCCATCCAAAAGCGCCTGCTCTGAACGCGATTCAGCCCCCCCCAGCAAACCTCAATCCACGCCCGATGGACAGCCCAAGTCGGGTGCGCGTCATATTTTTGCGTGCCACGGAACGCGGCCATCCTGGCCGCATGCGGGCGGGGACGCCCGCGTTCCCAGGCAAAGCTCGCCAGCCGCAAGTAACCCTCTTGACGGAATCTCCCCTTTGATGTACAATGATAATGAGTGACCACTCACTAAAATGAGCGATTACCCAATCAGAAAAGGGGAGGATTGTATGTCCAATCAAGACCCGATACGCCAACAACTGACCGAGGCACGACGCAATCAAATCCTCGACGCCGCCGTGCAAGTGTTCGCCGCCAGAGGTTTCCACCGC
>CAYNVC010000042.1:0-11875 GCA_964400615.1 uncultured Anaerolineales bacterium
TTTCCAGCGCCCCCCTTCCTCGTAACGTCGAAACAGGGGGGCGAGACGGCGGGCGTAGGCTTCCTCGCCCATCACATCCCGGTACTGTCCGGCAAAGAGCACCCGCGCCCCAGGGTAGACCTCCAAAACGCGCGGCAGCGCGTTGAGCAGCACCTCGACCCCTTTTTCGGAGGCCAGGCGGGCCGCCATGCCGATCACCGGCCCGCCGCCATCCAGGCCGTGCATTTTGGAGAAAGCGGCCACCGCCCCCGGCCCCACCTCCGGCAGTTCCACCGGTGGGGGGATGACCTCGACCTCGTGGTGGAAAGAGAGCAGGAAAGGGGAGTGGGCAGCAAAGTCCTGGGTGTAGGCGACCACGCGATGGGAAAGGACGCCCGCCAGCCGGTTCATCAGGTGAACGACCTGGTTGACGGCGACGTTGAACAAGCCGGGCGGGAGTTTCAGGTCGCAGTGATAGGTCAGGGTGGTGGGTTTACCGAACAGGCGACCGCGCAGCGCCACGCCGGCGGCGTCGAACTGGGGCAGGTGCAGGCAGACGACGTCGTGGTGCAGCACCTCTCTGGTAGCCAGCAAGCCAATGGTTGGCATGATGACTCCCTTGCTGACGCGGAAGAGGACGGGGGCACGCACGACCCGCACGCCGTCCTCCATCGTCTCCTGGGGATGGGAGCGGGGGACGTGGGTGTGTGAGGTGAGCACAGTGACCTGGTGTCCGCGCTCCACCAGTCCCCGCGCCAGCCGTTCGGCGTAGATGGTGAGTCCGCTGGTGTGGGGGCGGTAGTAGGTGAGCATGATCAAGATGCGCAATGGGTCTCCTCCGTATTGCGTATTGCGTGTTGCGTAGTGCGTATTGCGTAATCAGGTAAAGAGGCGGCGGTTGGCGGCGACCCAGTCGTAGAGGCGGCGGATGCCCTCCTCGACGCCGACGTGGGGCTGCCAGCCCAGATCGCGCCCGGCCTTGCGAACGTCAGAGATGTAGATGGGCTGGTCGCCGGGGCGCCAGTCGGCATAGTTGACCGGGATGGGCCGGCCAACGATGTGCTCCAGGATCGGGCCAAACTCGGCCCAGATGGACATTGTGCGCTCCGGCCCACCGCCGACGTTATAGACCTGTCCGGCGGCAACGTCAACGTGGGCGACGGCGGCGTCGTAGGCGTTCAGCAAGTCATCCACAAAGAGGACGTCGCGCACTTGCTTGCCGTTGCCGTAGATGGTGATCGGTTTGCCGGTGAGGGCGGCGATGATGAACCAGGCGACCCAGCCCTGGTCTTCGACTCCCATTTGGCGGGGGCCGTAAATGCAGGATTGGCGAAAGACGACGGTGGGCAAACGGTAGATGCGGGCGTAATCGCGCACGTACTGGTCGCCAGCGCCTTTGGAGCAGCCGTAGGGGGAGTGAAAGTCGAGCGGCTGGGTCTCGGGAATGCCAAGTGGAAAGTCGCGGTAGGCATAGTTGGTCTCGCGCTCTAGTATAGCCACCTCCTCCATCCCACCGTAGACTTTGTTGGTGGAGGAGTAGATAAAGACGGGGTTGCTCCCGGCGTGCCGCGCCGCTTCGAGAGCGTTGAACGTGCCCAGGGCGTTGGCCTCGAAATCGGGGCGCGGGTCGGTGACGGAGGTGGTGACGGCGGTCTGCCCGGCCAGGTGGACGACGACGTCCACGCCCCGCGCGGCCTCGGCCAGGGCGGCGTGATCGCGCACGTCGGCCACGAGCAGGCGGAACGAATCCGCGCCGTGTTGCCCGCGCAGCCAGGCGACGTTGGCCTCGGTTCCGTGACGGGAAAGGTTGTCGTACACGGTCACGCTCGCGCCGCGCGTGAGCAGGCGATGGACATAGTTGGAGCCGATGAATCCGGCCCCGCCGGTGATCAGGTATTGTTTTGTCATTGATTTTCCTCCACTACAGCGAATTCAGAAAAAGACGAATCGTAGCACAGCAATTTGTCCCGGGTTGCGGACAAATTGGCTCCTGCAACCACGGTGGCGGCAAGAATTAGTTCCTTTCCTCATTCGTTGTAATGACTTATCCACTATCTCGATCCCGTGATTTCTCCACTCCAGCGGCCCGCTCCCGTACCCAACCGAGCGAGAGGCTTTCGTGCCACAATCCCACCAGGCCCAGCAGGGAGCCGAGCAGATATTGGAAGGTGTGCATGGCAAAAGCGATGGTGATTGCCTGGGAGGCCGACACGTCAAAAGGAATGGTCAACCCGTAGCGGGCGACGGCGTGAAAGACGCCCAGTGCGCCGGGCGAGGAGGGGATAGCCATCCCCAACCCCACGACGCAGACGAGGAAGGGGGCCGCCAGGGCGGGGGGATGGGGCAGGAAGGCACGCAGGAATGCCCAGTAGTAAGCGACCACGGAGGCCCAGGCGATCAGCGACCAGGCCAAGAGGGCCAGCGCACGCCGCCCGGAGCGCAGGGGGGCCAGGCCGTCAAAGAGACCATCCAGCGCCCGCGCCCAGCGATCCCCGTCCAGCCGGGGTATCAACTCCAACACACGGCGCACCGTCCAGCGGCCCCAATCGGGGCGGAAAGCCATGAGCAGGAGTATGGCGGACGCGGCCAGGGCTGCGCCTCCCGCGATCAGGCCCGCGCCCACGGCGTTGCCGCCGTCGCTCACAAAGGGGGTCACGCCCGCCAGGAGGGCGACTACCATCAGCATGTCCAGCACGCGCTCCACGACGACGGTGGAGAGGGCGGCGGCGGTGGAAGTTTCGCCTCCACGCCCAATCACGACGGCGCGAGCGGGGTCGCCCAGGCGAAAGGGAAGCAGGTTGCTCACCAGGTAGCCGATGTTGGTGATCCAAAAGCAGCGGGCCAGGCTGACCTGCGGCCCCAGCAACAGTCGCCAGCGAACTGAGCGAGCGAGCAAAAAGCCCAGGATACCGATTGTGGCCGGGAGGAGGTAGACGTATTCCGCCTGGGCCAGAGCATCGGCCATGCGGCGCAGGTCAACGCCCCGCAGGGCCAGGAACAGAGCTATTGCGCTGACGAGCAGGCCGAACCAGAGTTGCCATTTTTTCTTCATAGAGAGAGATTATACCATCGGGGGGCGAGTATAGCAATGAGGAGACCAGGTGTATTGCTCACCGGTGCAACCGGAATTTGCCAAATTCGGAGCCAAATTCCGTATCTAAACGACAATACTGGTGTTACATGTTTTGGAGGCCAATGAATTTGCCGGACTCGATCCGCAGCCAGTCCAGCCATCAACCGGGGCGGTGCAATGTTAACGCCTTTGGAGCCAAATTCCGTATCTAAACGACAATACTGGTGTTACATGTTTTGGAGACCAATAAATTTGCCGGACTCGATCCGCAGCCAGTCCAGCCATCAACCGGGGCGGTGCAATGTTAACGCCCCCGGCTGGACGTAGATGGCGCAGATCAGGTAAAACAGCGTTTTCAGCGTTCGTCTGCGTCCTACTTTTGAGGCATCAACAATCTAACTCATCGTGAACACGGATACAATGTCAGGTCACAAACAAACGATCAAGCCAGCTTTTATCTTTGCCACAACCATTCTCTCGTTCATCCTGATCGGGGGGGCATCCCGGCGACACCCGTCTCTGGCAAGCACCGGGCCTGCAACAAATGATCGCGCCGCTGCGGACGTGGTCGTCTGGGAGGAAAATTTCGACGCCGGCATCCCGGACACCTGGACGGTCATCGACTCGGTCGGTTCCAGCCTGACCTGGACCGGGGTGATCTCCTCCGGTGAGAAGGGTAACTATACCGGCGGAGCGGGCGACGCCGCGACCGCTTCCAGCGACAAGTTCGGCGCTCACAGTTTCGATACCGAGTTGCGTTCCCCCTCGTTCGACCTTCCTACCGGCCCCTCTGCGTTCCTCGAGTTCCGTGCCAACTACCAGGCCCTGATCCACCACGACACGCTCGACGTGGACATCAGTTCCGACGGCGGCGCTAACTGGGCCAATCTGCTGCACTGGAACGATGACCACGGTTACTTCCACGCTGTGCCCGGCGAGGTAGTGGAGGTGGATATCTCCAGTTATATGGGCACGAGCGGCCTGCTGCTGCGCTGGCGTTACTACGATCTGCGGAGCGATGCCTGGGATTGGTACGCTCAAATAGACGACGTGAGAGTAGTAATACGCGGTGTTGACCTGGAAATGGAAAAAACAGTCGCGCCCGGCCTGCGCGTGGCCCGAGGCACGGCCATCACCTACACGCTGACCTATACCAACCACGGCCCCAGCGTCGCCCGTGGCGTGATCGTCAGCGATCCGCTCCCCGATGTTTTCACCACCACACATTACGCCAGTTACGGCGCAGCCATCACCCTCACCGGTGGAATCAGTTACACCTGGCAGGTGGCCGATCTGCCCCCTGGCGCGGGAGGGATCATCACCGTCACCGGAACGCTCAGAGATGACCTGACCGGCGGTCTCGTCTTTACCAACAGCGCTGCCATCACATCCACGACAGCGGAGAGCGCCCCCGGCAACAACAGCGGGACGGCGGTGGCAAGCGTCGTCAACGCGCCCCCGACGGTCTCTGCCCTGCCCGACCAGGTCATTTACGTTGGCGACCGCCTCGGCCCGCTTGCCTTTACAGTGAGGGATAGCGACGGGCCGGCGGAAAGGCTGACTCTGACGGGGGCGTCTTCGAACCCGGCACTGGTTCCCGGGGACGATGTGCGCTTTGCCGGCGCGGGCACGCAGCGCACCGTCACGCTCACTCCGACCACCGGTATGACCGGGACGACCGTTATCTCGATCACGGTGAGCGACGGGACGGACGAGACCAGCAGCGCTTTCCAGTTGACTGTGGTCAGGTACCACGTTTATCTGCCGCTGGGCCTGCGTGGGTTCGTCACCGCCCCCGACCTGGTGGTGAAGCGGTTGCTCGTCGCCTCGGATACGGTGACGGTCGTCGTGGCGAACCAGGGGCACGCACCGGTGACGGACGAGTTCTGGGTGGACGTATACGTGGACCCCGACCCCGTTCCCAGCGGCGTCAATCAAATCTGGAACGCCCTCTGCACGGAAGGGTTGGTGTGGGGGGTCACTGACGGCGTGCAACCGGGGGAGGCGATCACGCTGACGGTTGGGGGCGACTATTACCGGCCCGAATACAGCCATTTTTCCGGCACTCTCGCCTCTGGCACGCCGGTCTATGCGCAGGTGGATTCGGCCAACGCGGATACCACCTACGGGGCGGTGCTGGAGAGCCACGAGATCACGGGGGGAGAGTATAACAACATCGCGGGGCCCGAGTTTTACGTTTCGAATCGGTGAGAACACGGATGGGCAGGATTGGCGGATTGTTGGAACACGGTGGGCGGGATTGGCAGATTGTGAGAACACGGATGGGCAGGATTGGCGGATTGTTAGAACACGGATGGGCAGGATTGGCGGATTGTTGGAACACGGATGGGCAGGATTGGCGGGTTGTTAGAACACGGATGGGCAGGATTAGCGGATCAATGCCTCCCCGCCGCTGTGGTTGCAGGAGCCAATTTGTCCACAATCCAGAACAAATCGCTATGGTACGATTCCTTTTTTCTAAATTCGCTCTAGTGTACATCTAAAGAAAGGAGCCAGAAATGAAACCCTTCCAGCGTCACGCTTTGCAGGCATTGAATCTTTTCCTCGTCGCATCGCTGCTGCTCAGTTTGACCCCCACAGCGGGGCGGGCAGCGCCATCGCTCGAGCAGCCACCCGCGCCGCCCATCACGGCGGAGCAGGAACCGCTCCGTTGGACCGACCCCGCCTGGCCGCCCACCGCTCCGGCAGGCCCATCGCCGGATCCGGCAACGGAACCGGTGGTGGAGCCACCCGATCCACCGAAGAATTTCGAGTTCCACACTCTGTTCCTGCCCCTGGTGGCGCACAACGCCAAACCACACGCGGAGGTGACGCTGGAAAAGCGGGTTGAGCCGTGGCTGGCCCTGCCGGGAGACGTGGTGACGTACACGTTGCTGGTCGAGAGCAGCGGGCAACTGCCGGTGGATGACAGCGTGGTGGTAGACCACCTGCCGCAGCAACTCGAGATGATCGAGGCGGGAGGAGCCAGATACGACGCCGGGACGGGCGAGTTGCGCTGGGAACTGGGACGGTTGGCACCGGGCCAGAGCGTGGCGCTGACTTTCCGGGCGCTGGTGAGCGAGGACGAGGAGCCAAGCGTGATAGAGAACGTCGCCACGTTCAGCGCCAATCCACGACCACTTTTTTGGTCCGAGGCGGCGGGGCTGGTGACGGAACCCGGAATGACCAGGGTGGCGACGGCAACGCTGCTGGTGGGCCAGACCGTGACCGGCACACTGACCCCGGCGGGCGGAGAGATGACCTCAGCGGACGGGCTGGTGCACCTGGTGGCCCCGGCAGGGGCGGTGACGGAAACGACGGACGTGCAACTGGTGAACTTTGTGCCACCGGCGTGGAGACCGCGCGAACCACGCTGGATGGCGATATTCGATCTGCGAGCGCCGGGAGAGGCGGGCCAGGCACTCCGGGACGGGAACGGGCACACCCATTTCTTGCGCCCGCTGACGGTGACGATGGACTTGAGCGCCGGGATCGGGTGGATGGACGCTTACCTGGTGCACTTTGAGGACCGGGCGGGGGAGAGGCAACAGACCGCACCCTCCGAGTTCGACCCGGAGACGGGGGTGTTGACCGCCTCATTGCAAGTTTTCTCCGGCTACGGTGCGGAAGGGCAGAACCCTTTCCCCACCGACGGTTCCTCTTTCCTGTTCCAGGACTGGCCGGGGGTAGACCTGTACGGCGGCGGGGCGAGCTACCGCATCCCGCTCCAGGCCCCGGCCGGCGTGGGTGGGATGGGGCCGGCCCTCTCGTTGAACTATTCCAGCCGCAGCGTGGATGGGATGCTGGGCATGGTCCAGTCGGCCGACGTGGGGATGGGCTGGAGCGTGGGGGGAGTGCCCCAGATCGTGCGCAAGGTGACGACGCGCCGCGAGCGTGAGATCAACTGGGGATACGAGAACGAATTCACGCTGATGCTGGGCGGAGCCTCGTACCCTCTGGTGTGGGGAGACGAGACGGGGAGCGGATGCCGCTACTATACCGAGGAGCGCTCCGGGATACGGGTGATGCGCTACAACGCGCTCTGCGGGTACGAGAGCAGCCGCCCACCAAACGACACGGGCGAATATTGGGTGGTGACGACGCCAGAAGGCACACAGTACCGGTTGGGATATACGTCGAACTCGGAGCAAGTCGTGCCGATGGTGAGGTACGACCCGGCGGCGTGCAGCACCCTCGACGATACGCACGATTGCGGCGACTATTGGCATCACTTTGGAGGATACGCAGGGGATCAAGGTTGGCTGGTGGCCTATCGCTGGTCGGCCGACCGGGTACGGGACACCCACGGCAACGTGATGAAATACCACTACTTTGAGGAACGGCGCGACCCTCCAAACGCCCCCCCTTACGACCGGGCGGTACATTTGCACTGGATCGAGTACGGCGGGAACAGGACGACCGGCACACCGATGCGCTACCTGGTGACGTTCAACTTTGAAAAGCGGAAGGACGGCAATAACAAGTGGCACGACGACGGGCCGGTCTCCCAACACCGCTACATCTTTTCCCTGTGGGAGAGCTACCGCGTCCACTCTATCCGCGCCGGCATTGGCAATTGCGAGGGGAACAACATTATACACGAGTACGTCCTGCGGTACGACACCCCGACGTTGGAATGGCCGGGCTACGAGTGGACCTACCTGGACCGGCCCCCGAAACCGACCCTGCTGGCAGCGGTGCAACAATATGGGCGGGGCGGGGAGGCGGGCGGTCACTCGCTGCCGGTCATAGACCTGCGTTACACTTACTACGAGCAGGCAGACAAGCACCTGGACCCGGCCGATGGAGGGTATTATGGCGGCAAACTGCGCTACCCTCGCCTGACGGAGGTGAACAATGGCTATGGCGGCTGGATGACGTTCGATTACCAGAGATTGATGTGGAACAACGTCTATAGCTATCGCGTGACGGAGAAACGACAGGGGGATGGCCTGAGCCACATAGCACGCACTACCTACACCTACGGTGGGCCATGCTTTGCCGGGTGGATGCACGACTCTCCCTGCCGCCGCAGCAGCCAGCCCAAGAGCTATACCCTGCTGGGGCACGAATGGGCGGAGGAGACCGTCCACGGCTACGACGACTCTGTACTGAGGCGGGTCAAGCACTACTTTCACCGCGAGCGGGGCCAGGCCCTGGGCCGGGAATATCTCACCCAGGTGCGCGCACCGGACGGCACGCTCTTGCAGAGCACGGCCAACACCTGGAACACAAAGCAGGATTACCAGAACATCAAGGATCGCTACCTGATCGAATTGGACGAGAGCGAGACCTGCCTGGACGGCGACTGCTCCCACACCAGGTACGAGTACGACGAATACGGCAACCAGACCCGCGTGCGCGAGTATGGCTCCGCCGCCGCCCCCTACCGCACCAGCGAGACGAGCTACGTCTACAACACGGCAGCCTGGATAGTCAGCCTGCCGCAGGCGACGACGCTCTACGACGGGGCGGGCCAGCCCCAGGCGCAGAGCTATTTCTACTACGACGACCAGCCCTACGGCGCTCCTCCCCAACGGGGTGAACTGACGCAAACAGACGAGTGGCAGTTGGGCGGGCCGTACAGAGCGACCTACGAGTACGACGATTACGGCAACCTCGTGGCCCAGAGCGACGCGCTGGGACACCGCTCCACGACCGGCTACGACCCCGTCTTTCACCAGTTCCCGGTCTGGCAGTGCAACGCGCTATCCCAGTGCAGCCACAGCGAGTACTATGGGGTCAACGGGCCGGGGCTGGACGCGGTGGGCGCTTCCTTCGGCGCTCCCTACCGGGCGTGGGGGCCAAACGGAACCGACAGCGCCGTCTATACCAGTTACGATCCATTCGGGCGGGTAGAGGCCATTGCACAACCCGGCGATACTCTGGCAACACCGACCGTCTCCTACGATTACACCCTCGTGACCGAGCCGGTCTTTACCGCCGATTTCGAATCCACCTGTGCCCAGGATAGGTTCAGAGACGAATGGAACACCTGGCTGGTGAACGCCGGATGTCACCAGGGAGAAGCGTACGACGGCACGTGGAGCGCCTATCTGAGTGGGCCGCACGACGACTACCAGCACAATCGTCCGGGAGCAATCAGCACCCGCAAGACACAAAGGCTCCAGGCCAACACCTCGTACCGGGTGCGCATGGCCGTGAAAGGAAGAGGTGCGCTCAGCGTCAACCTGTACTGCGCAGATGGATGGCGTCACCCGTTCAAAACCAGCGCGAGCCCATACTGGAAACTGGTAGAGGGAACTTTCCAGACCGGGCACGCCCCAGGAGGGGCCAGGTTTCACGTCTGGGCCGCTCGTCCCGACGGCAGCGTCAATGTGCTGCTGGACGGGATCGAGATCGCGCGCGTGAGCGGGTTGCGCGTCACCGAGACCCGGCGGGAGGAGAGCGGTTGCCGCGAGTGTACACACGTCACCCACACTTTCTACGACGGCCTGGGGCGGCAGATCCAGACGCGGGCCGAGGCGGAGGACGGCTGGACCGTGGCGAGCCAGGAGTACGACGCGCTGGGCCGCGTGGTGCGCGGCTACGTCCCCCGCCTGGAGAGCTCCGCCGGCTACAGCGCGCCCGGCGGCGACTACACCGCCACCGTGTACGACGCGCTGGGGCGGGCGACGCGGGTGACCAACCCCGATTACACCCACAGCCAAACTTTATACGAGGGCTGGACGACGACGGTGGTGGACGCGCGCGGCCACCAGCGGCGCAGCAGGAGCGACCCCTTTGGACGGTTGGTGCGGGTGGACGAGTTCGAGGGCGCGTATCCGCAGGCCACCCTCTACGCCACCACCGTCTACACCTACGACGTGCAGGACAACCTGACCGCCGTGCGGGACGCGGACGGCAATATCACCCGGATGAGATACGACCCGCTGGGGCGCAAGACCTGGATGAACGACCCCGACATGGGGAAATGGTATTACTACTATGACGCCGCCGGCAACCTGATCGCCCAGGTGGACGGTGGGAAGCGGGCGCTCAACTTTTACTACGACGACCTGAACCGGTTGAGAGGCAAGACCTACGGCGCGGGAGAGATACCGCATCCTGGAAACTACACCCGGCCGGCCGACCCCGGCTCCTACCCCGTGGCGTATACCTACGACGCCTACGACCGGCAGAGCGGGCAGTATGGCCGCGGCCAGCGCACGGGGATGAGCTACCCCGGCGGCGCAGCGAGTTACACCTACGACGCCCGCGGCCGCGTGACGGAGGAGACGCGCACCTTTGCCGGTCTGGGCGACTATGTCACCACCTACACCTACGACGCGATGGACCGGGTGGTGACGATGACCTACCCCGACGGCGAGGTGGTGACGCAGCAATACGACGCCGCAGGGCAGCCTGACACGCTCGCCAGCTCGCTGGGGGAGAGGTTCGTCCAGAGCACGACCTACAACCAGCTGGCCCAGGTGACGCAGATGACCCTGGGCAACCAACTGCGGGTGAATTACGACTATTACACCGCCCGCCAGGACAACAACCGCCTGCGCCGCATCAGCATCCCCGGCCTGCTCGATCTGACCTATACCTACGACGACGTGGGGAACGTGACGACGATCACGGACGGGTGGAACAACGGCCAGGTGCAGCGTTTTTCCTACGACGCGCTCAACCGGCTGACCCACGCCTGGACGAGCAGCGTTGGCGAGGGACGGTACGACGAGAGCTACACCTACGACGAGATCGGCAACATGCGGACCAAGGCCGGGGTGACGTACACCTATCCCAATCCGGACCAGCCCCGGCCACACGCCGTGACCGATCTGAGCGACGGCTCCCACTTTGAGTACGACCCCAACGGCAATATGGTGCTGCGGGTGGAGCATGGCCCCACCCAGACCGTCACCTACGAACAAGAGTTCGACCTGGAGAACCGGCTGGTGGTCGTCACCGCGACCACGGGGTTGACCCAGACCGTGACCCGCTTTGGGTACGACGGGGACGGCGCGCGGGTGTGGAAAGAGACAGAGGGGGGCACGACGGTCTACGTGGGAGAGTATTACGAGGAGTTTGTAGCAGGAACGCTTTTCGAGACTCGAGGCGGAGGGCCAAAAGCCAGAAACGTGACGCTGAAAGAGTCCCGGTCGCCTGAATCAGACACAAGATACGAAAGTGAAAACTATGCCCTGCGCGGGCCTGGGATGGCTGCGCTACACCCATCGTTGACCGCCGATGGCCCCCAGTTGACGTGGAGCGACGAATTCTCCTCTGGCAATTCCAATGGATGGTTGTGGGATTTGGGGGCTTCCGGAGGGCATGATCCGATCATTGAGTGGAGCAACAATGATAATCTCTATCTCCACACCTCTACCTCTCAACTAACTGATAGGTTCCCCATTGTCGGGCGAAATGACGCTTTCAACGGCTCTGGCACCCGGCGATACTATGCCGAAATCAAATTCCGCTACCCCACAGTGACATTGTATAGCACGTCAATTGGGATTGGGAGTAGGGAATTCAACACTTCAGTCTGGCGCGATCAGCCGCTTGCGACCGGCATGAGCGACGTCCTGGACGTGTATTGCCACCAGAACCACTATACTATCACAGTGTTTAGTACGAAAGCGGTCACTTTGCCGCCGGGTAATACCAGTTGGCATACTGCCCGGTTGGTGGTCGCCGATGGGCAATATGCCTTCTGGTTGGATGGAGAATTCCGTCTCAAAGGCACTGCATCGAGCACACCGCAAAACATCTGGTTCGGCAATCCCACGATCCCGTTACATTTGGGGAGCTGGAGTTCCCAACGGATCGATTACGTGCGCGTGGGTATCCCAGAGACCGACGTGCCTGCGGGAT
>CAYNVC010000043.1:0-9730 GCA_964400615.1 uncultured Anaerolineales bacterium
TCGCCCAAATCAAGGAACTCGACGCCGGAATCACGTTCGATCCGGCCTTTGCCGGGGAGCGCATCCCGACCCTGGAAGAGGTGCTGGATACGTTCGGAGAGCGGCTGCTGCTGAACATCGAACTAAAGTACCTGGGGCTGCGAGATAACGGGTTGGAGCGGGCGGTGATCGCCCAGGTCGAGCAGCGTGGGCTGGGCGGGCGGGTGATATTTTCCTCGTTCAACCCCTTTTCCCTGCGCCGGGCCGCCAGGCTCGCTCCCCACATCCCCGTGGGGTTGCTCTACGCCCCCGACATGCCGCTGCCTCTGCGCCGCGCCTGGCTGGCCCCGCTCTGTCCTCACCAGGCGCGTCACCCGGAGCACTCGATGGTGGATGCGCGGTACATGGCCTGGGCACGCCGGCGCGGCTATCACGTGAACACCTGGACGGTGGACGACCCGGACGAGATGCGCCGTCTGATTGGGCTGGGTGTGGACTCGATCATCACCAACACTCCCGACGTGTTGCGCCTGGTTCTCGAGACACAGGGACACGGCGCGTAATCCCCAATGCACAAAGAAAGCCTGCCCCCGGACTATGATCCCGGCCTGCTGCACATTGCCCTGGTGCTGACCGGGCTATTGAGCCGCGTCTCGCCGCTGGCGCTCACTCCGGCCTGGCTGGCGCTGGCCGCCATCGCCTGCTGGCCCTGGACGAGGCCCGGTCTTGCCCCCCTGGTTGCCGCGCTGGCATTTCTCTTCACCGTCACCGATTGGGCCGGTCTGGCGCTGCTGCCCCGCGCGGGGCGATCCTTTGGCCCCGTCACCCCGCCGCTGCTGGCGCTGGCACTGGCCCGCACGGCCCTCATCTTTGTGATCGGTCTGGCCTGGGCCACCTGGCCCGGTCTGGCGCTCACCGCCGCGTTGAATCTTGCCCTCAGTGCCGTCTTTGTCTATGCCACCTGGATCGAGCCGTTCCACGTCGGGGTCACGCGGGCCGAACTGCGCTCCCCCAAACTCGGCGGCCACACCCCGTTGCGGCTGCTCCACATCACCGACCTGCACATCGAGGGGATCACTCCGCGCGAGCATGAACTGCTCCGCCTGGTCGGGGAGCTGTCGCCCGACGCCATCCTCATCACCGGCGACTATCTCAGCATATCGTCCGTGCACCAGCCCAGTGCCCAGGCCCAGGCACGCGATCTGTTGGCCCAACTCTGCGCCGTCGCCGGCCCCCAATGCCCCGTCTACGCCGTCACCGGCAGCCCTCCGGTGGACATCCCAGGGATAGTGCCGGCCATCTTTGAGGGGTTGCCCATCACCTGGCTGTTGGACGAGGTTGAGGAGGTGAACATCAACGGCCACACCATCGAGTTGGTCGGCCTGCGCTGTATCCACCAGCGGCACGCGGACGGGGAGCGCCTGCGCCGTTTGCTGGGTGGCAGCCGGGGGCACACGTTCACCCTGCTGCTTCACCACTCCCCCGACCTGATGCCGGAGGCTGCCAGGCTGGGCATAGACCTGTACGTGTGCGGCCACACTCACGGTGGACAGATTCGGCTGCCCTTTTTTGGTGCGCTCGTCACCAGTTCTGATTTTTGGAAGCGGTACGAGATGGGGCGCTACCAGGAGGGAAACACCGTCCTCTACGTCAGCCGTGGCCTGGGGGTGGAGGGGATGGGCGCTCCCCGCGCCCGCTTCCTGGCCCCGCCCGAGATCGTGCTGTGGACGCTGACGGCGTAAACTTTTTCGTCGGTCGTTTGCGGCTCCGCTGCACTATGTTATAATTCACCCCATGTCACCGATAATTGTTATTTTTGTTGTCATTGCCCTGGCGTTCGATTTCATCAACGGCTTCCAGGATAGTGCCAACACCGTTGCTACTATGATCTCGTCGCGGGCCATGCGGCCCCGGCAAGCGTTGTTGCTCAGCGCGGCGGCTCACTTTTCCGCCCCTTTTATCTTTGGCGTCGCTGTGGCGACCACCATCGGCCACGAGGTGATACAGCCCTATGCCGGCACGATGAGCGTCGTGTTGGCCGCGCTGCTGGCGGGAATCATCTGGGATTTAGTTACCTGGTTCTTTGGCATCCCTTCCAGCTCCTCGCACGCTTTGGTTGGTGGACTGGTCGGCGCCAGTCTGGTGGGCTATGGGCGGGAAGCGGTGCAGTTACACGGGCTGATCAAAGTCGCCGTCGCGCTGCTGGTAGCGCCGCTGGCCGGATTGGTCGGCGGCTACCTGCTCATGAAGCTGGTGCTTTTCCTGGCCCGGGGGGCCTCGCCGCGCATCAACTGGTTCTTCAAACGGGCGCAGGTTCTCACCGCTCTGGCGCTGGCACTCAGCCACGGGACGAACGACGCTCAAAAGACGATGGGGATCATCACGATGGGGTTGGTTGGGGCTGGCGTCCTGACCCAGTTCGAGGTGCCGACCTGGGTCGTCGCTGCCAGTGCCGGAGCTATCGCCCTGGGAACGGCGCTGGGTGGGTGGCGCATAATCCACACGTTGGGCGGCAAATTTTTCAAGATCAGGCCGGTGCACGGCTTTACAGTCCAGATTGCATCAACCACCGTGATCCTGGGAGCGGCGTTGCTGGGCGGGCCGGTCAGCACCTCCCAGGTGGTCAGCTCGGCCATCATGGGCGTTGGCTCTGCCGAGCGGGTGAACAAAGTGCGCTGGGGGGTCGCCGGAAATATTCTGATGGCCTGGGTGTTGACCATTCCCGCCTCGGCCATCCTGGCGGCATTGATCTATTTGTTCTTGCGTTTGATCGTACCGTAGGGGGAAATGTGCAAAATGAGTTGGCTACGACGTTTTTTCAAGCCGCGACCGAACCGGTTCATCCAATTACTGACTCAACAAGCTGATTATACCGTCCAGGGCGTGGAGGCGTTGCTCGAATACGTCAAAGAACCGAGCGAGACACACGCCGACGTGGTCACGCGCCTGGAGAAAGAAGCGGACGAGGTGCGGCGCATCTTGATAGATGAATTGAACCACACTTTTGTCACTCCGATTGACCGGGAGGACATTCACGCTCTCTCGCGCGCGATTGACGACGTCCTCGACTATGCCTACACGACGGTCGGCGAGATGGTCATCCTGGAGGTGCAGCCCAACAGTTTTCTGCAACGTATCACTTCGTTGTTGCGCGACGCTGCCCGCGAGATTCACATGGGCGTGTTACAGTTGGCCGACCATCCCGGTGTAGCGGAGGATCACGCCGTGCGGGCCAAGGCGCTCGAAAATCGCGTCGAGACCGTCTACCGCGAGGCGCTGGCCGATCTGTTCCACCAGCCGCAGGACGTGGAGCACATCGTCCACATGCTCAAGATGCGCGAGATATACCGTCACCTGAGCAACGCCGCCGACCGGGGGGACGAAGCCGCCAACGTGCTCTCCGACATCGTGGTCAAGATGACCTGAGGTAGAGGCGATGCCAGAGTATGGCGAATCTCTGAGTGAGCGGGAGATGGAGATCCTGCGGCTGGTGGCTACCGGCGTCACCAACCGCGAGATTGCCTACCGCTTGAGCATCAGCGTCAACACGGTCAAGGTACACCTGCGCAACACCTTTGTCAAGCTGGGGGCCGAGTCGCGCACCGAGGCGACGATGATCGCCGTGCGCGAAGGGTGGGTGCTCGTGCCGGAGACGGCGGAACGGGCTGCCGTCACACCGCCCGCGCCGGCCCCGGCCCCGGCCCCGGTTCCTCCTCTCCCTCGTTTCAAGCGCATAGCGCTGCTGGTTGCTCTGGCGCTCGCGGCGGTGGCGGTAGCCCTGACCTGGCCCCGCAGCTTGCCGCAGGCGAACAACAGGGCCGACCTGCCGCCGAACAGACCGGTCGGGCAGCCGGCTCCCCAGGCGGCTGAATCCCCCTGGCGCGAGTTGGCCCAGATGCCCACGCGCCGCGCTTACCTGGCGCTCGCTGCGGCCAATGGACACATTTACGCCATCGCCGGTCAGACGCCGGATGGGGTCACGGGAGCCACCGAGATATACGATCCCACGGATGATATTTGGATGCGGGGCAGTGATAAACCTGCTCCTGTCACTTATGTCTCCGGGGCCATCATCGGCACGGACGTGTACGTACCGGGCGGCTGCGACGCCGAGGGGACGCCGACCTCCACAGTCGAGGTATACGATGCGCTAAACGATTCCTGGCGCGAGGTTGCACCGCTGCCGGAACCGCGTTGCGCTTATGCTCTGGCTGCACTGGGCGAGCGGTTATACCTGTTCGGTGGCTGGGATGGGGAGCAATACGTCGCTGCGACCTACATCTACGACCGGGAGGCGGATTCCTGGCGCGAGGGGAAACCGATGAGCACGCGCAGGGGGTTCTCGGCCGCTGCTGCGCTCGAAAACCGGCTCTACGTCGTGGGCGGGTACGATGGCGAGCGAGAGCAGACGACGTGCGCGGACTATGATCCGGCAACCGAGACGTGGGAAGCGTGCACGCCCCTCACGGTTGGCCGGGGTGGCCTGGGACTGGTCGCCCTGGGCGGGCAGCTTTATGCTATCGGTGGGGGAGGGTGGAGCAGCTATCTGGGCTTTAACGAGCGGTATAATCCTGCGGATGATACCTGGTACACCATCGAGACCCCGCTGGTGGGGGAGTGGCGCAGTCCGGGCGCGGTGGTCTACGAAGCCGGAATCTATGCTGCCGGCGGCTGGAGCGATGGCTATCTTAGCCTGAACCAGGTTTACGAAGCGCTTCCTTTCCGCGTTTTTATCCCCGTCAGTCACCAACAATAGCTTTTACGCCTTGTACCTGGGGCGGAGATTTGGCAATTCCCTGAGAGCGGTTCCTTCACAGCGCCGGGTCTGCCAATTTAGCAATTTTTGCCTCTACCTCGCGCCAGGTGATTTTGGAAATGCCCAGCTTGTGGCGCAGTTTGCCGGACTCGATCCCTGCTTTGCGGTCGCGCACCGCAGAGGTCCAGCGCAACATTTCGAACGAGAGGTTGTGACCAAGCTCGGCCTGCTCCGCCACGCGCTTGAGGACGTACTCCAGGTTGCGGGCCGTGCAGGGAAACAGTGCTTCCTGTATCTCGTACTGGGCGCGGTACTCGGCCAGTGCCGCCGGCCACCAGACCGGTAGTTGCAGCTTGCGCTCCTTGTGACGGCGGCGCGGGTTGGCGTAACGAATCCACAGCACGGGCCTGCCCGGATCGCTGAAATCCAGGTGATTCATCACGATATTCATACACTCACCTTTTTTGATGCCGGTGTGCAGCAACAACGTCACCAACAAGTGCGGGCGTGCATCCGGCTTTTCCCCGTGCCGTAACGCCTGGGTCACGTTCAGCACCCGCTCCACCTCGGTCTCGGAGAGGATGGTGGGCAGCGGTGTCATCACTGGCTTGTGGATCACGGGAGCGGCCGGGTCGTGGGGGAGCACCTCGGTCTCGGCCAGCCAGCCGAAAAACACCTTGAGTGCTGTCACCCGCCGGGCCAGCGATTTTTCGTTGCACGGTATACCGCGCTCGTTCACCAGCCAATCGGTAAAGCGGTTGAGATCCCGGGTAGAGATAGCACCCAGCGCCGTCCCCGCGCCGACGAACTGGGCCAGGATGTTGAGGTCGGAGAGGAAAGCCGCGATTGTGTTTTCGCTCCAGTCCCGCCCTTGCATATAGACCTCGAAAGCGCCCAGGGCCGCCCGCAGTGAGGATTTGGCGCTCAAGTCTGGCCTTGCCGCGCCGTCGTTCACGTCCGGTAATGGTAATTGCTCGGTCATCACGTGCCTCCTTCGCATAGCCGTCCGGTGGGCCTATTCTACCCCCAGGCCGGGACACTGTCAAACGGCGGGCGACGGGTGGCGTAACGCCAAATCCGTTCCGGTGTTTTAATTGACGTTCGTGCTCGGCACTATCATCAGGAGAAACGGTAATGGAACCCATCAAGATCATCCTCAACCCCATCGCGGGCCGGGGGTACGGTGCGCGGTCTGAGCCGGCACTGCGCCGCTTTTTGAGCGCGGAGGGGGTAGAGTTCGACCTGTCGCTCACGGAATGGCCGGGGCATGCGGTGGAGCTGGCGCAACAGGCAGCCCGTGAGGGATTTGGAACAATTGTCGCCGCCGGTGGTGACGGCACGACCCACGAAGTCGTCAATGGCCTGATGACGGCTCAGGACGGGGTGGCGGGCACGCTGGGCGTCATCCCCGTTGGCTCCGGCAGCGACTTTGCCCACGCCGTTGGCATCCCCCTCGATTTGAAAGGAGCCTGCCAGCGACTGGCCCACGGTCGGACACGCATCGTGGATGCGTGCCGGGTCACGGTGGACGACCACCCGCCGCTCTATTTCGATAACACCGTGAACGTCGGCTTTGGCGGCACCGTGGCATACGAGGCCAGCAAGATCAAGTGGGTGCGTGGTCTGGCCCTGTATTTGCCCGTCGTCCTCAAGACCGTCTTTTTCTCCCAGGCTCCGCGCGTGACCATCGTGTACGGCAGCCAGAAACTGGAATTAGCGGCGTTGATGGTCTGTATCGCCAACGGGCCGCGTGAGGGGGGCGGTTTTCTTTCAGCGCCCGATGCCCAACTCGATGACGGCCTCTTTGACCTGTGTATCGCGCACGAGATTGGCAAGATGGCAATGCTGGCCCTCGTCCCCCGCTTTATGGACGGCTCGCACGTGGGCCACGAAGCGGTCGAGATGGCGCGTGCCGGGCGGGTCGTCATCTCCTCGCCGGACGATTTGATTGCCCACGTGGATGGAGAGGTATTGTGCACCCAGGCGCACCGGATAGAGTTCGAGGTTCTGCCTCAGCGGCTGCGGGTGCTGTGTTGACGAGAGGAGCAGTGACGTGATGACCGAATTCTTGTTGGCCGGAGTATGGGGTTACTTGCTGGGCGCGGTTCCCACGGGCGTGATCGTCGCCCGCGCCTTGCGGGGTGTGGACGTGCGAAAGCAGGGCAGCGGCCACACTGGTGGTCTGAACGTCACTCGCGCAGCGGGATTGGGGGGCGGTGTGATAACCGGTGTGGGTGATTTGTTGTTGGGCGTAGCTGCCGTAGCCGGAGCTGCGTCGCTGGCCGATAATCCCTGGGCTGCCGTGGTCGCTGGCGTGCTGGCGATTGTGGGGCACAACTGGTCGGTCTTTATCCGCCTGGGTGGCGGAATCGGCCTTTCCACGCTGGCCGGTGTGCTGCTGGCGCTGGCCCCCAAGCTCGCTCTGGCGGCTATGGTTGTCCTGGTGGCTTTTTGGCTGGTTTTGGTCATGCTGCTTCACTTGCACCGCGCCCGCTCCACCGTTGCGGCGATGATTGCCGTCGGGCCGCTGCTGTGGGCGTTGGGGATGGAACCGCGTGCTATTCTGTTGGGTGTGCTGGGTGGAGTTTGTGTCATCGTCAAAACTCTGCCCGATTGGAACAGAAAGTACGATTGAGGCTGAATTCGAGTGTCTGGAGTCTGGCAAATTTTCAGAATGCCCATATCTTGGGGTGAGCGACAACAAAAGCGCTAGATATGGGGGTTCGTAGTAGCGGCTTTAGCCGCTTTTGAGCCTCCTGGACGGCTGAAGCCGTCACTACGAACAAAAACGCCAGTGTCCAGTGAGTGTATTTCAACTCAGGCCCCCAGCGCCGCCTGTTCACGGCGACGCAAGAGCAGGACGCAGACGAACGCTGAAAACGCTGTTTTTCCTCGTCGCCTGATCTGCCGCCGCCTGTTCACGGCGGCGCGGCGCGAATACCCGCCAACTCGTTTGAAACACGTCTTTTGGAGAGGAGGTTGCCATGCGTTTCCCCGGACACAAGACCGTCTTTTACGCTATCCTGTTTCTGTTCTTTTTCCAATTGCTCTCCGACTTTATCGCGGCGATATACGCCTTTGGCCTCATGGGCACCGGCTTGCCCGTGGAAATCGTGTACGTGTTTCTCCTGTTTTCCCCTGTGGTGCTGCTTTTATTCCGGCGCGGTCTTCCCCGGTGGCTCTTGCTCGTCGTCGGGGAATTGATCCTCGTCAGCCGGGTGGTCGAGGTGGCGCTGGACACCAGGGGGAGAATGATCGTCGGCGGGCTGGGGGTGGCGTGTTTTCTGATTTTCTTTCCTCCCCTGCTCGTCAGCCAGGACGATGGTAAAGCCAAAAATCTGGGGACGGGCCTGACGTTGGGATTGATGCTCTCCATCCTGTTCCGCGTGCTCGGCTCCGGGGTGGATATTTCGATTATGGGGTGGCCGCAAGCCGTGGGGTGGGTGTTGGCCGCCTGGGCCGCCGTCGAGATGCTCGGGTTGCCGCAGCCGGACGCCGGCTCGAACGGCGCTGCCGGATTGGGGAGGAGCGTGGCAATCGCCATAGGGTTGACGAGCGTCTTGGTGCTGCTCTATTTTGCTTTCACCAGCCCTAACGTGATCGCCAGGTGGACAGGGGCAAGTTACCCGCTCATCGTGTCGCTGATCGCGTTGCTCGTTTGCCTGTTCGCCTTCCTGCTCGAGGCGCGACCCGGCCTGTTTGCCTCCATGAGTACGGGGATGGTGTTCGCCTGGAACCTGCTCTTTGTGCTCGCCCTGGTCTCGACCATACTCGGCCACCAGATCCAATTCCCCGCCGATTTAGGGGCCTATCCCCTCTTTGAGCCTCCCGTCACCTGGTTGTACCGTTTTTCGCTCCTGGCGACGCTGCTTCTCTTTCCGGTCATCCTGGTTGATTTTATCCTCTTGGTGCGGGCGTTGGAGGAAAAGAAACCCTCCCCGCGCGTACTGGGCGCGAGTTTTACCATCGCCTCCTTCTTTTTGCTGTTCATAATCCTGGCCCAGGTGTTTACGACCACCTATGACTATATTCCCGTGGTGGGGCCGTTTTTCAGGGACAGATTTTGGCTCGTCTTTCTACTGGCCGGGATTGGTCTGGCGCTGCCGGTGCTGCTGACACCTGCCCCGGCTGTGGCCTTGAGCAAGCTCGATTTGGAGGGTTTCTTTCCCACGCTGCTGATTTTGATAGCTGCGCTCACGGTGGGAGGGCTTTTCCTCACGGCGGCGCGGCCGGTCGCTCCCTCGGGTCAGGCGGATACACTCCGGGTACTGACCTACAACATCCAGCAGGGGTACAGCGCGGACGGGGTGGTAAACTATGATGGGCAGCTCGATTTGATCCGCCAGGTGGACGCGGACGTCATCGGGTTGCAGGAGAGCGACACGAACCGGGTCGCCGGGGGAAACGCGGACGTGGTGCGCTATTTTGCTGACCGGCTCGATATGTACTCTTACTATGGCCCCAAGACGGTGGCAGGCACGTTCGGCATCGCCCTGCTCTCCAAATACCCCATCGAAAACCCCAGGACGTTCTACATGTACAGCGCGGGGGAGCAGACGGCGGCGATTGAGGCGCAGATCAGGGTGGGGGGGCGGAGGTTCAATCTGTTTGTGACCCACCTGGGGAACGACGGGCCGCTCGTGCAGCAAAAAGAGGTTCTGGCGCAGGTGGAGGGCCTGGAGAACGTCATTCTGATGGGGGATTTCAACTTTATGCCTTTTGGTGAACAGTACCTGTTGACCACCGAGTCGTTGGATGATTCGTGGCTGCTCAAGTGGCCGCAGGGGGCCGGTGATCAGGGAGCAGACCCCGACCGCCGGATTGATCACATATTCGTCTCGCCCGGAACGAGGGTGGCGGATTCGCGTTATCTATTCGGCTCGCAGTCAGACCATCCCGCCATGACGACCACGGTCGAGTGGTAACTGCCGGAACGCAGCCATCGCCGGAACGTGGTCATCGCCGGAACGCGGGCAACCTGCCCGCATGCGGTCA
>CAYNVC010000043.1:9830-11764 GCA_964400615.1 uncultured Anaerolineales bacterium
AACGTGGTCATCGCCGGAACGCGGGCAACCTGCCCGCATGCGGTCAAGATGACCGCGTTCCAGCATCCCCGCCGGATCCGTAAATCCTGCTCATCCGTGTTCTGCCTCTATTTTTCCAACTCGATTGGCGCGGGTGACGCCGGGCGGGTGGTGGTGGTGTAGGCGGTCGTTCCGAACCGGGTCAACACGACCGCGCCCAGCCCCAGGCAACCCAATCCCACGGTCAACGGCAGCCCCAGTATTCCCAGGCAGGGAATCAGCCCCAGCCCGCCGCTGACCAGAGTGATGAGTAGCGTCCCCAGCCCGCCGCTCCACAGTGGCGCGACGCCACGGGCGTCGAGTGTTTGCAGCAGCCGCCTGCCTACCAGCGCCCCGACCCCGATCCAGCCGAACAGTCCGGCTACCCCCAGCGCGAGCGCCGCCAGCAGCGCGAGCGGTGAGAAGCAGATCGTGATCAGCAGCGCGATTGTGAGCGCTCCTCCGGCGAGCGCGGTCAGCAGGCCGATCCCAAAACTGGACGCGGGGGTCTGGATCACAGTTGCCCCAATTCGCCCTACCTGTTGCGGCCAGAGCAACGATACCAGCCCGCCGATGGCCGAGACCACCAGTACCGCAGCCAGGCCACGGACGGCCTCGAATATCCAATCCATCACTTGCCAGGGCCAGGAGGACTGGTTGGTGAATGCGTGTGGCATGGGAATCTGCAACCGTCCCCATTGCCAGAGGGTGGGGTTGCCCCACGGAACGCCCTCGATGATGCTCCCATCAACGCGAGCGCCGTCTTCCTGCTCCAGATCGCAGTTCCAGGTACAGGCGAGATCCCCTTCCACCTGGGCAGCGCTGCCCAGGTGAACGTCGCCGTTGGAGACAACCAGGTCTCCCTCTACGGAGCCGTTCACTTCAGCATTGCCGTCCCAGACGACCACGTCACCCGTAACGGTGCTGCCCTCTGCCAGAGTCACGTCTCCGTCAAAGACGACCAGGTTGCCTTCCAATTGTTCTCCCTCTTCCAACACATAATCCTTGCCAAAGACGGTGATGCCGCCATCGTCCGGCGGGCCGCCATCTGCCAGCGCCGGTGCAATGGGGAACCCTAGTCCCGCGACCAGTAGTAGCAATGACCAGATGATTTGTCGTCTGTGCATAGATTCACCCCCTATTGCTCGTTAGATACCTCTATCAAATGCAGGCTGCCGATTCCCGTGGTGGCATAGATGTGTAGTTCGATCTCGGCTTTTCCCCAGGCGTCGTTGACATAAGCGCCATCTGCGAGATGGAATCCCGAGACGTCCACGCTCGAGACACCGCCTTCCACCTCGACCTGTACCCCCACGTCGGCGGGAAGCCGCATGGTTACGGCCCCGACCCCGGCAGTGACCCACACATCGGCCGACCTGGCCCAGGGGCCGCTCAAGTCAAGGTCAATGTCGCCCACGCCGCCCTGCACGTGCATTTCTTTGGGGCTGGCGTATCCGATCCCGCTCACCTCGAGTTTCGACGTTCCCGCGTTCAATTTCAAGTTGCTCATATCAGCCTGGTTTGGCTCGCCAAAGCGCACGTCAAAGTTGCCTGCTCCCAGGTCCAGGTTCAACCTGGTCAATTGCAGGCCGGTGAAATCCAGGTCTCCCTTCCCTGCGCCGGCTTTGATGTCCACTGCCAGCGCGGCGGTGGGTGAAAATGAGAGTTGCCACTCGTTGTGAGCGTCGCCGGTGGGGAATCTCCAATCATTTGCGCTCTCTCCCTGCTCTATGGTCAGCAGACCGTTGAGATAATATACCTGCGGCTCCCAATCCGCGACGTTGTAGTAAAAGTCGCCAGAAAGGAGTTGGTCGGCGTCCTCGCCAGCGGTGATATTCAAGTCGCCTGCGCCAAAGACAACTGCGACCGTGGCCGAATCTGCGCCTTCGAGTGGGATCGTCTCCTGTTTGTGCTGC
>CAYNVC010000044.1:0-11749 GCA_964400615.1 uncultured Anaerolineales bacterium
AAATCACCGCGCTACGATAGTAAAGCTATCCTCAGCCAGGCCCAGCCACGTCACGTGGGCCTCTCCATCCAACGGGCCGACGACGACTATGCTGTCCATCAAGTCATCCAGCATCCGCTCGGCCTCGGCGACGGCGTCGGCCATTGGGCCGCTCTGGGGCAAACTGTACAGGTCGTCGCCCAGGCTAACCCCGATGGGAACCAGACGCGAGCCGGTGACATCGGGAGCCAGCACCAGGCCCACATAGTGCCACCGCGCATCGTCGCTCCACTCTTCCAGTTTGACCTGCACCGTCGTGGGCTGTTCTTCCCGCATGACGCTCAGGGTGACAACGTCGCCGGGAGAATGGGCCTGAATCCAGTCGGGGAGACAATCAACCTCCGCCGCCGGGGTGCCGTCCAGGTCGTAGATGATGTCCCCGACCTGCAACCCTGCCAGATCGGCCGGGCCAAGGGGCAGAACACTATTAACCACAATTCCCTCTTGCGTGTTGCCATAGACGATACCCAGGTACGGGGCACCGGGCGGCAGGTTAAAGTCACCGCTGGGGTTCGAGTTTACGTCCGCGTACACGACCATTCCCCCATCCCGCAGTTCAAACCAGATGTTGCGGTAGGGCCTATCCTGTAGATACTGTGACAGCCAGGTCTGGAAGAAACGATTGAACCCGGCTTCATCAAAGACAAAGCGATATTCGGGATGCCCCTCGTCGTCGAGTTGCCCGGTTACTTGCTCGGCCCACACATCCTGAATGGCATACGTCCCATTTCTACATCCGGGACACCCTATCGTCACCTCGTCCAGAGGCTGGCCGCCAGCCGCCTCGTCTATCGGTGTGGCGGCCTCTGCCAGGACGGCATCCACCTTGCCCTGCCGTATCATACCCAGCATGTGCAGCGCCAACCCCGGCCCCTCCGCCAAAACGAACAACGAAATGCCAAGTGCTACGACCAAAAATAGAACCTTTTTCTTCCTGTTCATCAGGATCTCCTTTCGACGCCTCTACAGGACGCCGTTATGTGATGCTCATAGTCTAGCACAGGTGAGCCGGGGCTGCTGGACGGGGACGCGACGTACAAGAGACGGGAACTGTACGGCTACGGCACGTCCGGACGACGATAGTTCTACAGCCAACAAAAAAACAGCCGCACCTCCTCAGAGGCACGGCTGTTGGTTCCGGGCATTACGCTCGATTGGTGTTAAATCAGCCCCATCTCTTGGCCCACTTTTTCAAACACCCCCAGCACAAAGTCGAGTTGTTCGTCGGTGTGCGTAGCCATGTAGCTGGTGCGCAGCAGTTGCCGCCCCTCCGGCGTGGCCGGGGAGACGATCGGGTTGACGAACACGCCGTTCTCCAGCAGCATCTTCCAGGCCATAAAGGTGAGTGTATCGTCGCCGACGATCACGGGCACTACCGGCGTCACCGAGTTGCCGATGTCGAAACCGAGTTCCTGCAACCCCCGCCGCATTTTGGCCCCGTTCGCGTTGACTCGTTCGATCCGCTCCGGCTCGTCGCGCATCACGTCCAGAGCGGCCAGCACGGCGGCACAGTTGGCGGCCGGGATACTCGCGCTAAAGATGAGCGAACGGGCGTGGTGTTGGATGTAGTGGATCACCTGTTCGTCGCCGGCGATGAACCCGCCCAGCGAGGCAAATGACTTGCTGAACGTGCCCATAATCAGGTCAACCTCGTCGGTCAACCCAAAGTGCGCCGCGCTGCCGCGTCCACCGCCCAGGAGGCCGACGGCGTGCGCGTCGTCCACCATCAGGCGCGCGCCGTATTTGGCGCAGAGGGAGGTAATCTCTGGCAGGGGAGCGATGTCCCCTTCCATACTGAACAGCCCGTCCACGACGACCAGCTTACCCTTGTCCGGTGAGATTCGGGAGAGGGTGCGCTCCAGGCTCGCCATATCGTTGTGCCGGAAGCGTCTGACCTCTCCCCACGAAAGCCGTGCCCCATCCACCAGGCTGGCGTGATCGTCCTTGTCCATAATCACCACGTCGCCCCGGCCTACCACTGCGCTGATCGTGCCCAGGTTGGTCTGCATACCGGTGGAAAAAACGAGGGCTGCTTCTTTGCCAACCCAATCGGCGAGTTTGCGCTCCAGCTCGAGGTGCAGTTTGAGCGTCCCGTTCAGGAAACGCGAGCCGGTGCAACTCGTGCCGTAATCGTCAACCGCGCGTCTGGCGGCCTCTTTGACCTGATGGTGTACCGAAAGCCCCAGATAATTGTTGGAACCGCACATGACTATACGCCTGCCCTCGTAGAGAGCCGTAGTCCCCTCGTTGCTCTCGAGAGGGATAAAATACGGATAGAGACCAGCCGCCTGCGCTTCCCTGGCCGCCGTGAATTGGCCGGTTTTTTCAAAAATATCCATAGAGAATAGCTCCTCCTGAGCGATTTTAAAGTGCTGTGGAAGGTGCGTCTATGTGGAGAACCCGGTTTACAGTGAAACGCCTTTCCCAAACGGGTCAGCCCACGCCCCCAGCGCCGCCGCCAGTTCGGGATGCTCCTGGGCCGCCTCCTGGAGCGAGACACCCCGCATCGTGGCATCTATCGCCTGGCGGAACGCTTTGCCGCCCGCCACCGGCCCGTCCGGGTGAGCGTGAATGCCACCGCCGGAGCCAATGACGATGTCGTTTCCCAAATCCTTCATCACCTTGGGCACCATCGAAGGGGTGATGCCGCCGGAGGCCATCGGGAAAGTCGGCAAAATGCCGTAGAACGGGAAAGAGAGGTTGCGGGCCACGTTGATGAACTTGTCCTTGAGCACCGGCGCTTTGCCATAGGGCGCGGGGAAGACGACGACGTCGGCGCCGGCCAACCGGGGCAACTTGCCCAGGATGAGGTGCGAGCTGACTCCGTGGTAGGGGGACATATAGTACGCACCCGCCACGTCCATGTGGGCCAGGATGGGCACGTTGATGTCCGGGTCCTCCGCCAGAGCGCGCAGCACCGGGAAACCGACCGCCAGGTAGTTGACCATGATGGCGTTGCAGCCCAATTCCACCGCCCGGCGGGCGTTTTCGAACACCTGGGGGATCTCGTCGCTGACGTTGACGGTGTAGAGAGTATGCTCACCAGTTTCCTCGTATACCCGCCGCTCCATCTCCATGTAGAGTTTTACCCGCGCCTTGATTTTGTTGAAAGAGGCATTGGCGATCAACTCGTCATCTTTGATGATGTCGCAGCCACCCAGCGCGGCCTGACGGAACAACTCCACTCCCACCTCCGGCGTGTAGCCGGTGCAGGGCTTGATCATATTGTTGAGCAACGGGCGGTCGGGGACATTCAGGATTGCCCGCACGCCAGAGATGCCAAATTTAGGGCCTTGAAAGGCGGCAACGAACTTGCGCGGGAAGCGAATATCGAGCACCTTGATCCGCCCGCCCATCGAGATGTTGCCCACCACCGTCGTCAGCAACATGGGAATCTGGGAGCCGATGTTGACCTGGGGGAAAGCGATCTGGATGATATAGTTGCGCGTCTCCAAGTTGGGCGGGACAGTGAACTCTAGATCGGGTATCTCGTAGACACCGATGACCTTGGCGACGTGCCGGGCACGCACCTTGGCGGTCTCTCCCGGCACCGGGACCCACGTGCCGGTGGACTGCTCGACCGCCAGCGCCGGGGCCAGCCGGGGAATGGGCACACTGGCCGGGAACGAGGCCAGATACGTGCCGATGAGGTACTCATCGTAATTCACACCGTCGGGTAGCGCGATGGGTAGTGATTCGATCTCTGCTTTTTGCATGGCTTACCTCCTACACTGGGATACAACCTGGCTGCTAAATGGTACACCTTAAAACCACGTCTCTATCTTGATGACTGGACACTGGCGTTTTTGTTCGTAGTGACGGCTTCAGCCGTCCAAAAGGCTCAAAAGCGGCTAAAGCCGCTACTACGAACCCCCATATCTAGCGCTTTTATTGTCGCTCATCCCAAGATATGGGCATTCTGAAAATTTGCCAGACTCCAGTTGATGAGTGACCAGAGCAAACGCTCTAGCTATTCCTCGAACCGCACCTGGTTTACCTCGCGGTACAGGCCGCGCAGCGAGCCATAGACGCGCCGGTAGGCCCGGTAGAGCACGTCGTAGACTGCGGCGTTCTCTGCCTGCGGCTCGAACTCGCGTTCGACGCGGATGATCTTTTTGAGCGCCTCGAAATCGGGATACAGCCCCAGGCCGATCCCGGCGAGCAGAGCCGCGCCCACCGCCCCCGCCTCCTGCGGGTTGGCGACCGTCTCGACGCGCCGCCCGGTCACGTCGGCGATGATCTGCATCCACGGCGCGCCCCGCGCCCCGCCGCCGATGACCCGCAGCACAGGCAACGGGAATTTGAACTGTTGTTCCACTATATCAACCATCCAGCGCAGATTATAGGCCACCCCCTCGTAGACCGCCCGCAGCAGGTGCTCGCGGGTGTGATCGGCGCTCAGGTTGAAGAATGTGGAGCGCACCCAGGTGTCGGCGACGGGGGACCGCTCGCCGTACATCCACGGAGTGGCGATCAGAAAATCAGCGCCGGGGGGAATGGTCTCCACATCCTCGTCCATCAGCGCGTAGACGTTGGGAATGGCCGGGTCGGACTGCTCGTGGCGGTAGAACTGGTCGGCGATCCACTTGAGGCAGGCCCCCGCCGTCTCCATCTCGGAAAAGAGGAACGCCTTATCCGGGTCGGCCGAGTGGATGGAGACGACGCCGTGCCGCCCCGTGATCGTGCGCTCGGTGACAACGCCCACCCAGCCGGACGTGCCCAGGTAAATGTGCCCGTCACCCTCGCCGACCGCGCCGGAGCCGACCGCCGCGCCGGGAGAATCGCCGCTGCCGCCAAAGACGGGCGTCCCTTCCAGCAACCCGCACTCCCGCGCCGCTTCCAGGGTCAGCCCGCCCACCCGGTCGGTGGAGCGCACCAGGGGAGGGAATTTGGATACGTCCAGCCCAAAATAACCGATCAGGCCGCGCATCCAGTCCTTTTTCTTCAAATCCAGCCCGATGGCCGAGGCACACGACCACTCGAACACCATCTCGCCGGTGGCGCGGTAGGTGAGGTAGCCGTTGACATCCAGGAAGCAAGTCATCCGCTCATAGACCTGCGGCTCGTTCTCCTTGAGCCAGAGCAGCTTGGGCAGGCCGTCCTTGCCGGTCAGCTCCGTCCCGGCGACGAGGGCAAAGAGCCGCCGGTGCAGGAACTTGCGCATCACCTCCTCCGCTTGTTTGGAGGCCCGCCCGTCCAACCAGATGATGGCCGGGCGCAACGGTCGCCCGTCCCCGCCCATCGGGAGGATACCCAACATCTGGGTCATGTAGACCATCGCCAGCACCTCCTGGGGAGCGACGCCGGACTGCTCCAACACGCGGCGCGTGGTGACAGTGACCGCCTGCCACCAGTCCTCCGGTTCCTGCTCGGCCCAGTCGGGACGGGGGTAGTGGATCGGGTAAGCCTGGAACGCGCTGCCGTGGATGTTCCCCTCCACGTCCACCAGCACCGCTTTGTTGCCGCTCGTGCCCACGTCGTGGGCGACGATGTACTGTGCCATCTTTATCCTCCTGCTGCTCGGCTAGTTTACCACCGGCAGCATCACTATGAACGTGCTTCCTTTTCCTACCTCACTCTCTACCCAAATCTTGCCCCCGTGCGCCTCGGCGACCAGTTTGCAAAATGGAAGCCCCAGGCCGGTGCCGGCACGGCGGCCCTCTACGGAAGCTATCTGCTGGAATTTCTCGAACAACTGGGGCTGTTCCTCCAATGGAACGCCGGGGCCGGTGTCGCTCACACCGAGGAGCAAATAGTCGGGGGTGAATTGGGGGTCGCGCCTGGCCCACAGGCGGACGTGGCCGCCGTCGGGTGTGAACTTGATCCCGTTATCCACCAAATTGTGGAGGAGTCGCTCGACCAGTTGCCGATCCACGTGTAGCAGCGGCAGGTCATCGGCGGCTGAAATTTCGAGCGAGATTTGGACCGAGTCCGCCAGGGTGCCGAACCGCATGGCAATGCTTTCCAACAACGATCTCACGTTCACTGCTTCGAGGTTGAGGGATAGCTCGCCGCCTTCCAGTTTGCTGATGTCGAGCAGCTCGTTCACCATACCCAACATGCGGGTATTACTGCGCTGCGCCATCTCTAACATCTTGTGGAAATCGTCCGCATCCTGTTCGGCAAAGGCCATTCCCATAAAGTGCAGACTGCCTTCGAGCACCGTCAACGGGGAACGCAGGTCGTGAACCAGCATGTGTGTCATGTCGTCCTTCAGACGCGCCAGTTCGACCTCCTCGGTGATGTCGCGGAAGACGAGCAGCCATCCGGCGATCTCTCCATCCCGGTCGCGCACCGGGGCCAGCGTGCGCTCGACGTGCCGCTCCGCCGGGCCGAGGATGACGATTTCCTGTTTGCGGGCCTGTTCCCCACTGGTCAGGGTCTGGCAGTCCGCTCGCAAGGCGGCGCGGGTGTATCCAACCAGGTTGACGAGTGGTCGATCTCCATCTGACCGGGCATCGGACAATTCCGACTGGGGGACGCCCAGGAAATCGGCCAGAGCGCGATTGGCTGCCAGCACGCGCCATTCTGGATCCAGCAACAACATTCCCTCGCGCGTCGTTCTGAGGATCGAATCCAGTTCCTGCACGCGACGGGCCAGCGCCTCATCGGTGCGTGCGTACAGGCGAGCGTTCTGAATCGCCACGCCGGCCTGGGCGGCAATGGTGGCGAGCACTTCCTGGTGAGAAGTATCATAAGCCCCCGGCGTGGTGTAGGATTGGACGGCGATGACGCCCAGCGCCTCGCCTCCCGCCAGGATGGGCACTCCCAGCCAGCAGGCGGCTGCACGCCCAATGACCTCTATCCCAAGTTGCCCCAGGGCAGCCCTGACATCCCTCCGAATCAACAAGGGGGAGCGCGTTCGCAAAAGGTGCTCTGTCAGACCCTCGCCCATCCGGCGGGACTGCTACTGGACGCGCTCCCCACCCTCGACGGCGAGCGGAAACGACACCTCGTCTACCTCCGGGTCGTACAGAGCGACGTAAAAGTTGTGGGCCTGCATGAGCTGGGCGACCTGCTCATAGATCACCGAGACGATGGTCTCGATGTGCAAACTGGCACCGAGCGCCCGCCCGACCGCCTGCAGACTGTCCAGTTCCTGCACGCGCCGTTCGAGTCTGCGTCCGGTGAGCGCCAGATCGCGCGCGGCGAGCGACGATGCGACGATGGCGCAGGCGAACAGGACAAATGCTACCGCCCCCAACCGGGTGTAAATCAACGCCGTGAGCGGCGCAAAGATCAACGGGCCGCCTTCGTAGAGAACCAGGTTGGGCAGCGAGCGCAGGTAACGTTGCAACATCCCACGCCCTCGTGCAGCGATGTAGGCTCCGGCGATCAGGTAGTTGACGGCCAGATAAGCCAGGCCAAAGATCAACATGGCCGGGAAGCCGGCCACGTTGACGACGGTCAACGGCGTGACGCCGCCCAGCAACCGAAAGACCGTCCCGCCGGCGAGTATGCTGCCGGCGTGCATCGTACCGTTCGCAGCGGCCAGGCCGATGAGCTTTAAGCTATCTTTTTCCCGCTGCCCCTCCAACCGTTCGGCCCAGAGGTGACGGATCACACCGTGCGCCACGGCTCCCACAAACGCCACCCAGCCGGCCGGCACCAATCCCAGCACCAGGTAGGCCGCCATCGTCGTCATCGGCAACAGCGACACCGATCCCCCCGCCAGCGGCACGCCAAAGGTCATCGTAAAGACGATCAGTATGCCGAACAGAATCATCGGCAGCAGACTCTCAAGCGGAGGCGGCGCAGCGATAGTCAGCCATACCAGGAGGGCCAGCATGGCCAGGCTCACTGCGATTGAGATATAGTAACGCTGCGCGTGCTTCATTTACCTGGCATCCCCGCACACGAGATAGAACGCAGACGAACGCCGAATTTGTGACAAATCACCGCTGGCAGGCTCAAGCCGGGCGTCCATCTGCATGGACGCTGCCGCCGGCAGTGCCCCGCCCGCGCAGGCGGGCGACCGGCCAACGGCCCGCCGGGGGCGGTTTCAACCGCTGTGGCTGTAGAGTTGTGCGCTTATCCCGCCACCCCTTCGACGCCGCTAAAGACGCGGTCGAACCCGGCCAGCGCCTCCTCGATCACCGCGTCACTATCGGCCATGCTGGTATAGAGCCGACTGCCCGCCAGAGTGACGATCCCCTCGGCCATAAAGGCGGCCCCCATCTCTTCCATCATGAACTTGCGCGGCTTGATCTGCATCAGCGACTCCGGTTCCCTGATATCGAGCAGCATCACGCCAGAGGTCTCCAGGTGACAGATGGAGCCGTGGTTAAAGACGACGAAAGGCAAATCGTATTTATCAATGATCCCCTGTATGCCCCGGCAGAGCTTGTCACCGGCCTGCCCGGCCTTGATCGCGGCGTCGGTGCGCTCCATCTCTTTGATGTAATAGTACCCGGCCACGCAGCTCAGGGGGTTGGCCGAGAGCGTCCCCCCGACGTAGGCGCGCGGCTCGCCCGCCCCCACGCCGGCCGCCAGACGGGACATTATATCCCGCCGCCCGCCCAGTCCCCCGGCAGCGGGGTAGCCGCCGGCGATACACTTGCCGAAAATGGTCAAATCCGGTTCGATGCCGAAATATCCCTGCGCCCCCTTTAGCCCGACCCTAAAGCCGGTCACGACCTCGTCGAAAATGAGCAGCGTCTCGAACTCGTCGCACAGATCGCGCACCTGCTGGTTGAAATCGCGCCGCACGGGACGGGTTCCGCTCTCCGGGCCGAGTGGCTCGAGCAGCACCGCCGCCGTGCCGCCCTGGTCAACGTTCTTTTTGAGCAAGTCTCGCAGGGCGTCCAGGTCGTTGGGAAAGAACTCTTGCGTATCCGCCGAGCAGCCGAGCGGGATGCCGAACGCCTCCAGCGTGGCCGTGCCGGGGAGGTGCAGGCCGTAGACCAGCTGGTCACTCCAGCCGTGGTAAGCGCCGCCCACTTTGATGATCTTTTTCTTGCCGGTAAAGGTGCGGGCCGCGCGGATGGCCGCCATTGCCCCCTCGGTGCCACTGCCCAGCATGCGGAACATTTCCACCGCCGGCATGTGCCGGTTGATGAGCTGCGCCAGTTTGTACTCGTACTCGTGGAACAACCCCGTCACCGGCCCGCACTCGCGGATGAGTTCGATCACCTTTTCCTGCACCGGTTTATAATTGCTGCCCAGGATGGTCGGCCCGCCGGCCTGGAGAAAATCAATGTACCGGTTGCCGTCCACGTCCCACATATAGGCCCCCTCCGCTTTGGTCACGCACAGCGGGAAGGGATAGTTAAAAGCCAGGTTGTGCTGCACGCCTCCGGGGATGAGTTGTTTGGCCTCCTCCGTCAATTCTTTGGAACGGGCGCAGCGGGTCTCGAAATAATCCAGGTATTTCTGCATCCGCTCGCGCCGGATGGGGCGCATGGGTGATTTCACCAACCGGTCGAACTTGGTCAGGATCTCGTCCGTGTCGGGCCAATGTGAGATAGCGTATTCCTGGTTCCCCATTTTTCCTCCTGCAAAACGATACATTCAGGTGACTTTGACCACCACTCCCTGGCTCGCCAGTCGGGCCGCGCTGCGCAAAGCAAAGACCGCCACCACACCGGTCAGCGCCGTCACGACCCCGGCGGCCACAAAGACGATCTGCACACCGAACCAGGAACCGAACAGAGCGGCCAGCCCCTCGGCCATAGCGGTGGCGGCGACGACGAGCAGGTTGACCGCCGACTGCACTCGCCCCCGCATCGCGTCCGGCGAAAGCGTCTGCGAGATCGTGTCCAGTGCCCCCCGCGCCATGACCACGCACACACCGATGACGGCGATACTGACCAACACGATGGTATAGTTGGTGGCAAAGGCAAAAGCGACGATGGCGGCTCCTCCCAGGATCAGCATCCCGCCTATGATGGTGCTCGTAGATATGCGACGCGAGATCCGGCTGACCATCAGCCCGCCCAGCACCGACCCCAGGCCCAACATGCTCATAGCGATACCATATTCCAGCCCACCGGCCCCCAACTGCGCTTCCAGGTGGGGGATAGCCAGCAGCACAATCGCGCCAATCCCCAGGGTAGCAATGGCCGTGATGACCAGCACCCGGCTCATGGCCTGGCTGTGGCGGATAAAGTTCAGGCCAACCTTCATATCCTCCCAAACCGTGTTCGTCTCAACAGCGGTGGATTGTTCCACCATCGTCTCAGGGATATTCATCACTGTGATCACCAGCGCCGAGATCAGAAACGTCACGCTGTCAAAGATGATAGCCAGTGGCATCCACAGGTCAACCGCCACCCCGGCGATGACCGGGCCAACGATGAGGGCGATGATATAGCTGCCCTGGATCAGACCGTTGGCCGCCAGCAACAGCCCCGGCGGCACGATGTTGGGGATGGCGGCGTTGCGGGCAGGGTAGAAAAAGACCCCCATAAAAGCCAGCCCGGCCGCCGCCAGGTAGAGAATCCACAGGTGTTGGACATCGTTGACAAAGAGGATACTCAAGACGACCACGCCCCGCAGCAAATCGGAGCAGATCATGGTGAACTTGCGGTTCCAGCGGTCGGCCACCACTCCGCCTACCAGCCCAAAGATTAGTTGGGGCAGGGCGATTGAGATGGCGGGAATGAGCATGGCCCACGGCGATTGAGAAAAGCCAGAGATCAGCGTGATCGCCGCGATCAGCAGGCATTGATCGCCGATCTGGGAAAGCAATTGGCCGACCCAGAGCAGCTTGAAATCGCGGCTGCGAAAAAGCTCGCGGAGCGCCTGGTGCTGGTCTGGGGGGCGGGTGATTGGATCGGGCATACGTTACAATTCCTTTGGAGGCGGTTTCAGCCGCCAGAATCGAATACCCGCTGTTCTCGCGGATACGCGGGCGGGTGATTTTGGAGCAAAATCTGATTCTAGCTCCGCTACCGCAAGTTTTCCAAAAATGATTCAGGGTTGTAAATATCTAGCGACGAGTTTTGAAAGTCGGCTTCGTTGCGGGTTACAAGCACGCCTATGGCTTGGCTCCTGGCAGCACTTTCTTGTATGGCATCCTCAAAGTCGGTAATGTCCGAGTGCAATGCCTGTACGATCACCTCCCCATCTACTCCAGCGACTTGCATAAACTGTAGTAAATCCGCGATAAACTCTAATGCAATAGCGCGTCCTTTTGCCTTCCGGGTGATATAGTACAGATCGGTAATTGTCGTGGCAGTCACAAACAACGTAATGTCAGCTTGCTGTGTGGCCTGTAACAATTTGATCGCTTGCTCGACAAATGGTTGGCGTTCCAGCACAATATCCAGGATAACATTCGTATCTATCAGAACTTTCATCCATACTTTTCCTGCAAATATCCGAGTTTCAACTCGTCCAGGTTAAAACCCTGCAAAAACCCACGCCATTTGCTGAGAAACGTTCCCAGAGCTTGCGACTGTTTGGAAACCTGCCTGGCGACCGGGCTGACTACGACAAAGATTTCAACCCGCCGATGGGCCAGTGGGGCCATCTCTGGGATCTGGATGACACCATTTTCCTGAATCATAGTTTCAAACTTGTAGGTTTCCACGATCAATCATTCCTCGCAAATTTTTCAATGTAACCGCACCAGTGCCCCCGCCAGATCGTCAAATCCGGCATCTGTTCGATTCTCGTGCAAAAGTCGCCCCTGATGGGCTAAAACCGGGCGTCGGGCGTATTTAAAAGCTGGGGGAGGAGGCGAACAAGTCATCGAATCGTCCGTTGA
>CAYNVC010000045.1:0-11714 GCA_964400615.1 uncultured Anaerolineales bacterium
ACGGCTGAAGCCGTCACTACGAACAAAAACGCCAGTGTCCAGACGTTTAGTCGAGGAGAACGATGAAAACAC
This sequence comes from uncultured Anaerolineales bacterium, assembly GCA_964400615.1. Classification (GTDB taxonomy): domain Bacteria; phylum Chloroflexota; class Anaerolineae; order B4-G1; family B4-G1; genus B4-G1. The sequence continues at coordinate 73 of CAYNVC010000045.1, forward strand.
GTTTACTACTATTGCTACCCCTGGGCCTGCTGTTGACCGGGCTGTGCGTGTACGCCCTATTCTCGTTGTTCAATAGGGAGCCTTTGGAAGCAGGCACACCGGCCCCTGCTTTTGCGCTGGACAATCTCTCCGGGGAGACAGTTTCCTTCTCCGACCTGGAAGACAAACTCATCCTGCTCCACTTTTGGAGCGCCGCCTGAAACCCCTGTCTGGAAGAGTTGCCAGTTCTGGCAACCATAGATGAGGATTTCCGCGACCGGGGTCTGACGGTGGCGACGATCTGTGTGCTCTCCTCCTCCGAGGAAACGTGGGAGGCATTGCAGGAAACGAACAACAACTTGTTGACTCTGGTTGACGAGAATGGGGAGACGATGTCACCCTACCACGTCGTCAGCACACCAATCACCTACCTGATCGGCAGCGATGGGGTAATCCAGATGGCCTCGTGGGGCTGGCGCGGTCACACGGAGCAAGACCTGCGAACCGAGATCGAGCGACTGCTGGAGTAGAGTGTGAAATGTGCTCTGGCGCATCGTAACAACCGCAAACACCCTGTAACAACTCTGCAACGACTTTGCAACAACTCTGTGTCAAGATAAGGACATAATTTTGCAGGGCGGATGACATGGGAGGATGATAAAATGCGTAAACTACTGATTGCAGTGATCGTGCTCGTACTAAGCCTGACGACAGTCATGCCGGCCCTGGCGCAAGGGCCTATCATTCACGTCGTGCAGCAGGGCGAGAACCTGTACCGCATCGCGTTGCGCTACGGCGTCAGTATGGGGGCGTTGGTGAGAGCCAACAACTTGCGCAACCCCAACCACATCTATGTGGGACAGCGGTTGATCATTCCTGGCAGTGGTGAGCCAGATTACTGGCCGCGGACTCACATCGTGCAGCAGGGCGAGAACCTGTACCGCATCGCGCTGCGCTATGGCGTCAGTATGGGGGCATTGGTGAGAGCTAACAACTTGCGCAACCCCAATCGCATCTATGTGGGACAGCGGTTGATCATTCCTGGCAGCCCAGGTGAACCGATCTACAGACCGCAGACTCACATCGTGCAGCGGGGCGAGAACCTGTACCGCATCGCGCTGCGCTACGGCGTCAACGTAAGAGCACTGGCAGTGGTCAATGGCATCGTAGACATCAACCGTATCTATGTCGGCCAACGGCTACTCATCCCCGACGCCGATTTCTTCCCTCCCCCATTCGAATGGTTGGATCTGGAATGGGAACAAGACATGGACGGTGTAGATTGGTTCACCATCACTGCCGGGATCGTGGGACTCACGGAGGACACGCTGTGGGAAAAGCTGGAAGCCGGACAATCAATCGCCCAGATCGCCCAGGAGCGTGGCGTGGATCCCCAGAAAGTAGTTGACGGGATCGTCGCAGCCGAGAAAGAGTTCGTGACCGGGCTGGTGACAACCGGAGAACTCTCACAAAAAGAAGCGGATGAGTGGCTGGCTGGACTCGTAGAAGAAGTGCACTCGTTCGTCGAATCGAATTAGAGTGGCAGGCACGGGAAACCCCGGTTATACCTGCCGGGAGAAAAAGGAACACAATTAATGAGTATTCACGATGTGGGGGTAGTCATCCCCGCGTTCAACGAAGAAATCAATCTGCGGGGCGTGCTCGACTCTATCTGCGCCATCCAATCGGTGGCGCAGATCGTTGTCGTGGACGACGGCTCGACCGACGACACCTGCACCGTGGCACAACACTGTGCACAGCGGGACGAACGCCTCATCGTTCTCCGCCTGCCCCACAATTTGGGCAAGGCCGACGCTATGTTGAAAGGCGTCCGCGCTTTGCAGACGCCTCTCACCATTTTCCTGGACGCCGATCTCATCGGCTTGCGACCACACCACCTGCACCACCTCTACAAACCAGTATCGAGCCACGCCTGTGACATGACCGTGGCCGTCTTTCGACATGGAGGTATGCCCACCGACATATCCCACCGGATCGCGCCAGTGCTGGGTGGACAGCGCTGCCTGTGGCGAGTGGAAGCGGAACAGGCGCTGGCGCAACTGAGGGGGAGTGGCTACGGTGTGGAGGTGGGATTGACTGCCTACGCCCGGCAGCGGAATTGGCAAATTCAGTACGTGGCATGGGAACAGATGACCCACGTGATGAAGGAACAAAAGCGGGGCTGGATGGCTGGCATGGCGAGTCGCTGGCAAATGTACCGCCAGGTTGTGGCGGCCCTGGTCGCCGGAGAGAAACGTGCTTTTCTCACCAGAGACAACTTGCACCCCAAAGGATTGCGCAGGTTGATGGAAGGTGCAAAAAGATAACAATGCCTGCCATCCGGAGAAATCAATCCCGCAACTTGCGCTTGCGGTCACTGCCCACCTGGCGGCCGGAGCAATATCGTCGCCTGCTGATTTTAGCGCCTCACCCAGACGACGAGGTGCTGGCTGCCGGCGGAGTTATCGCCACTGCGCTGTCCGCGACGCATTCGCCACAGATCAGAGTGATCGTGGCGACGAATGGAGACGGCTCCTACTCCACGGCGTGGCTCAACGGCCATAACCCGGCCTCACACCACGGCTTCCGCCGCCTGTCCATCGAGCGGCAGCGGGAAAGCGCAGAGGCACTCGCATCGCTGGGGCTGCCGCCCGACCATGTTCACTTTTGGGGGTTCCCCGACCGTGGACTGGAGCCAATCTGGCAACATCATTGGGCCAGCAAAGCGCCCTACCACTCCCGCACGACCGGCCTGACCGCATCCACATCAGGCTCAATGATGCCATATACGAGCCAGAGCTTGCTGACCTCGCTGCGCCGGACGCTGATAGATTTTCAGCCCGACGCGCTCATAGTGCCGCACACGGACGACGCTCATCCCGACCATCGCGCTCTGGCCCGCTTTGCCGCGCTGGCGGTAGCTTTGAACCAGACACACAGGGCCTCGCCCAGGTTGGACATGTTCGGTTACGTCGTGTGGCTGCGCGGCAATCCCCGCCCGCGCAGCTTGCGTCTGGGTCAGAATTCGCGCCTGCCGGTTCGTCTCTGCGCCGGTGACACATGGCTACGCCTACCTTTGACCCGTGATATGGTACAACGCAAGGAGCTTGCCTTGCGATGTTACCACAGTCAAATGCGTCCCCTGGGATCATTGCTGCGTAATCGCGCCAGCGCCGACAGCGAGGTCTTTGCCAAACTGCACCCCTACCTGGTATTGCGCCCGGATTGGCAAACCTGGCCCCACCGGGGGCACAAGTTGATAGCCGCCCCTACGGCTCTGTGGGGCGCGGTCGACCGGGCAACCCTACGGTTGGCGGCACAGCTATCACGCCCACCTCGCAAAGGATACGATTATACGTTCGTCATCCGCACCGTCCGCGACTACCCCATTGAAACACGCTTGCCCGCCGACGAGTTCGTCCCCATAGCCGGTGGAGGAGTGCTGGCACTGGCTCACTTTCCACTGACAGGTTCCGGTCAGCACCGTCCGGCTCATGCCATCGCAATTGCTCTAGAGACCCGCCTGCACCGGCGCATCGTGACAGCGCACAGCAGCTGGCAACTAGTTTACACGACGGGGGATAACTACTCGTGAGCAAAGTCGAGAAACATCTACCCCGCTTGCTGCCCTGGTTGGTCACTTTGTTGCTGATCGTCTTCCTCGTCCAGCGGGGTGGAGACTGGCGGGGTTTATGGATGGCGCTGGGGCGGGCCAAATGGGCCTGGTTGCTGCTGGCATTGCTCTTCCAGGCCGCTTCATACGGAGCAGTGGCCTGGCTCAACGAGTTGTTGTTGCGGCGCTATGGCGCGTTCGTGCCCTGGTTCAAGCAGTACGTGATCCAATTGGCGATGGCTTTCGTGGAGGCTGCGCTCCCCTCTGCAACAGTCAGTGGCTTTATGCTGCGGGCACGATTGTTGAAATCGCACGGCGTCACACCGGACGTAGCGACCCTGACCGCCATCGTCGAGATCGTGCTGATCACGAGCAGCGTGCTTCTCCTCGCGCTGGTGGTCAGCGGGTTGGCTGCATTGGGCCACGCCAGCGGACTGGAGATGCTCGCCCAGCCACTGACGTGGATTCTCTGTGGGACAGTGCTCGCCGGTATGGTAGTATGGCTATGGCAGCGGAACAAATCGAGCCGTTTGGGCAATCAGATCGGTAACTGGTTCGAGCGGACGTGGGATGACCATATCGTGCGCCGCTGGCCGAAATGGTTGAGCGCCTGGCCTGCCGCCCGGCTGCTGGCGCGTGGACACTATCTGGTGGGAGAACTGATCTCCTTGCTGCGCACCCGCCCATACACGCTCGCCGTACTCCTGGTGGCACGCACCGGGCTGGAAGCGCTAGGCTTTGCTACGTGTTTCTATTCCCTCGGCCTGTCCCTGTCACCGGCCAAGCTGCTGCAAATTTACACCCTCACCATTGGCGTCAACACGCTGGGTGCGGTGCCCGGCGGCGTGGGCCTGGCCGAGGTATCGTTGGCCGCGCTATACACTCAATTCGGGGTTGACCCAGGCCATGCCGTGGCAGTCGCACTGATCTATCGCCTGACCGATTATTGGTTGCCCCGTGCCATAGGCGGCATCGCCTGGCTCTGGCTGGAACGACAGCACCGGATGAGACCAGACGCGAGGAACGCCTGGGATACCAACAGGCTACACGGAACAGTATGCGTGCTACAGTCATCACACCTGGTTGATGGACATACCGGCATGGGTGACATCACGGAACCGTAACAAACACAAACGACTTGTAACGACTCTGCAACAACTTTGTAACAACTCGGTGCTAAAATAGCAATGTTTGATTTTGCAGATGGGAGGAAAATCGTGAGGGCAATAAAATTCGTATTTGTGACGACTCTGCTGGCAACGACCTTTCTCCTCGCCGCCTGCAACCCGCCCGGCGGGGTAGGTGGCGAAACATACGGGCCGGGCGTGCCGGAAGACGCCATCCGGGTCACCGACCTGCACGCCCATCCCAAAGAGTACCAACCTCTGAATGGACAACAGGCCACGGTGGTCGGCTACGTGGACTTTGACAACATTCTCGACCAACGGGAGACGTACTATGACCACGAGGCAATCGGGTTCGTGAGCCAGCCCGGACAGACGGGGGATGTGGTCTTCTTCGCCGACCTGGACACCTCGCTCGACCCCCGCCCGCTCTTTGACCGGCTCTACTGCCTGCGCCCGGATTACGAAACAAAGGGGCTACAGATTGCCGTGACGGGCACGCTGCACGTCTCGGAGCAGCTGACCAACTTTACCACCGGCCTGGGGTACGAGATGGACGTCAGCAGCCTGGACGACGTCGTCATTCTGGCTGCCGGCTGCGAGATGGCCGGGTCCATCGTCCCCGCCTTGCCCAACGCCGACTATCCGATTGACGTCACCGCCAGCGGCCACGCGCAGCTGGCGAACGGCGTCTTCGAGGAGGAGGCCGCCCCCGGTTCCGCCGCCAGGACGCGCGTCTCGCTGGGGGAGCAAATCACCACGGGCGACCTGGATGGGGACGGTGTGCTGGATGCCGCCGTGACCCTGGTCGCCGACCCCGGCGGCAGCGGCACGTTCGTCTACCTGGCTGCCGTGCTCAACCGGGACGGGGCAGCGGAACCGGTGGCCTCTGTTTTGCTGGGAGACCGGATCGTGGTAAAATCGCTCGTCGTAGAGGACGGTGAGATCACCGTCGCCATGCTCACGCGCCAGGAGGACGAACCGATGTCAGCCGAGCCGACGGTCGCGGTCACGCAGGTGTTTCGTTTGCAGGACGGCGTCTTGTCCGAGGTGCAGGCGGGCGATTGAATTCAGACCTGACAGGTCTCGGAAGACCTGTCAGGTCTAAGGTCTAAAATTTGGAGGATTATGGACAAATGAAAGACGAACAAGCACCGCAGGAACAAGACAGAGGACAATCTCTCCCCGCACTGTTCTGGGGCATCATCGTCCACCCCCGGCAGACTTTTGAACATCTCAAAGAGAACCACAAAAAGACGTGGTGGATCCCGGCGCTCATCATCCTGGCGCTGGCGCTGGCCCCACCGCTGGCGGAGCGGAGAACCGTCCCGCAAATGCCCCCTGCGGCGATGGGGAAGTATGGGGTGACAGAACTAAGCCCGGAGGAGATGGAGATGTTCGAATCCGGCGATTCCGGCGTCATCGTGGGGGGAGAAGGAGAGATTCAGGCCCCCCCAGCGCCACCACCCACGGGCCTGGGTTGGTTGAGTCTGGTGGGCACGCTCGTCGGCACGCCCATCACCTGGCTGATCTGGGGCGGAGCGCTCTACCTGGCGAGCGTCTTTCTGGGGCGCAGCAGCCACTTTGCGCAAATGTTCCGCCTGACGATTTGGGCCTGGATACCATACACGGTGCGCGGCCTGGTGCAAGCGGTGGCGATGCTCATCACCAGACACCCCATCGTCAACGCCGGACTCTCCGGCCTGGTGTTCGATAAAAGCAGCGGCAGTATGATGATGCCTTCGATGGGGCAGTTGGCGCTGGCGAGCGTGCTCTCCCACGTGGACATCTACCTCATCTGGAACCTGGCCCTGTTGACACTGGGGCTGACGGTTTTCACCAACCTGCCGCGCAAAAAAGCGCTGACCGCGACAATCGCCATCTGGGCCATACTGGCACTGCTGGGGGCCGTCCCCGCGCTCGTGGGGGGGATGTTCGGAGCAATGGGCGGCGGGTTCTGACGATGGCCGACATCATCATCCACACCCACGGCCTGCACCGCCACTTTACGATGGGTGACCAGGTCGTCCACGCGCTGGACGGGGTGGACATGGACGTGCGAGCCGGTGAGTTCATGGCCGTGCTTGGCCCTTCCGGCTCGGGCAAATCCACCCTGCTCTACCTGCTGGGCGGGCTGGATCGTCCCACCGAGGGCGAGATTTGGATCAACGGGCGGGAGATCGCCCAACTGGACGAGAACGACCTGGCCGGGTATCGCGGACAAGAGATCGGGTTCGTCTTCCAGGGATTTCACCTCATCCCCACGATGACCGCGCTACAAAACGTCGAATTCCCGATGGTCTTTAACCGCATCCCGCGCCCGCAGCGCCGCACCCGCGCCATCGCCCTGCTGGAACGGGTAGGTCTGGACAAGCGAATGGATCACAAACCGGCGGAGCTTTCCGGCGGGCAGCAGCAACGGGTCGCCATCGCCCGCGCCCTGGCGAACGACCCGCGCATCATCCTGGCGGACGAGCCGACCGGCAACCTGGACACCCACACCGGCCAGGAGGTGATGAACCTGCTCAAGAAACTCTGCCAGGAGGAAGGGCGCACCGTCGTCACCGTCTCCCACGACCCGCGCGTGATGGATTACGCCACACAGGCGGTGCGGTTGTTGGATGGAAAAGTCATAACGTAATACGCAATACGTGTTACGTAGTGCGTGTTGCGTGTTGCGTGAAATGTCAATGGAGTTGATATGAACAGGACAAAATTGTTTCTTGCGAGTATATTGTCAATCGTTGCCCTCCTGGGGCTGGTGGCGCTGGTCGGGGCGCAGACCCCGGTGACGGTTGAGCCAACGTCGCTGCGCACCGACCAGGGCGGAACCGTGACCATCTACGCCACGGGCACGCTCACCTTCACCGCCCAACACACGGTGCGGCTGGTGGGATACGGCATCCTGCCCACCAGCTACGTGAATCCCACCGCGCTCCAGGCCACCGTCCCCACCGGTCTGGCAGCCGGGGATTACGCGCTGAACGTGTTGGACGGCAACGGCAGCACGGTCGGGGCCGGCAGTCTCAAATTGACCGCCCCCCCCACCCCTGCCCCGCCCCCCCAACCAACCTCCGCACCGCCGCCGGGCCGCCCCATCCTCACCATCCGCAATTACAGCGTCACGCCGCCCAAGGTGCGGCCGGGGCAAGAGTTCACCGTCACCGTCGAAGTCTACAACAACGGCAGTCGCGCCGGAGAGAACACGATGGCGGTCATCCCCGGCGGCACGTTCCTGCCGGTCGGTGAAACGGGCCACATGTACGGGACGGTACACATCAACCACACTTTTGTCGTCGTCCAGCGCATGCGCGTGCCCGCCAACACGTCCAGCGGGGTGCAAAACGTGACCATCAACCTCTCCGCCAACGACTGGGAGGGCACCCACTACGATTACCCGCAGAACGTCGCGGTCGAGGTCATCGGGGGGAGCGGCGGCGCGGCGGCCAGCGGCCAACCCAAGATTATAATTGAGGAGGCGACGACCGACCCGCCGCTGGTCGCGCCGGGGATGCCCTTTACGTTGACGTTGCGGCTGGCGAATCGCGGCAGCCGCACCGCCACCAACGTGACGGCCCATGCCGACACCGCCGTCGCGCTGCCCGCCGAGGGAAGCGGGATCGTCTCCTGCGACATCATCCGCATTGACCGGGTCGTCACCGTCACACTGCCACTGCGGCTCAAAGCGGGACAAGAGGGCGGTCGGCAGGGGTTGAACGTCACCATCGAGTCCAGCGACTATAGCGGCGGCACTCATTCCTCCCAGCAGACGGTGGCGTTGGACGTGGACGCCAGCCTGGCAAACCGCTCCCAATTGCTGATTGACGGCTATCACACCACGCCGGAACTGATCTCGCCGGGCGATAGCTTTACCCTGACGCTGCACCTGACCAACGTCGGCGGGGGGGACGCACAGCGGCTGACGCTCTCCCTGGGCGGCGAGAAGGGAGAGAACCTGGGCGCGTTCGTCCCCATCGAGGGGAGCAACGTCCTCTTTGTATCCAGCGTGGCGGCGGGTAAGACGGCGGACGTTTCACTGCGGCTGCTCGTCTCCGGCGACGCCGGCACCAAGGCCCACAGCCTGCCCGTCGCGCTGGCCTACGATACCGTCGGGGGCACGCGCGAAAAGAGCGTCCAACAAGTCAGCCTGATGGTGCGCCGCCGCCCGGCCTTCAAGGTCAGCTTCTACCATCCCGTCGAGGGGGCGATGGCCGGGCAGCCGTTCAAACTCTCCGTTGAGGTGCTCAACGCCGGGAACGCCAAGTTCAACGTCCCAGAGTTGCAAGTGTCCAGCGCACAGCTCGAGTTTCTGGAGGAGACCAGCACCTACGTCGGCGACCTGGATTCGGGCGGCTCCTGGAACCTGGACACGATGGCGCTGGCGGCTGAACCCGGCCCGGTGGACGTGATCGTCAACGTCTCTTACGTGGACGATCTCAACCAGACGCAGGTCATCAGCCAGACACTCAGCTTCGAGGTGCAAGAAGGCTGGGAGCCAGATGACTTGGGTCAACCGGGCGAGATGGAGCAAGCGCAGCCGGAGACTTTGTGGCACAAAATCCTGCGGGCGGTCAAGGGATTCCTGGGGCTGGGGAGCTGAGATGACCACACGCGATCTCTTGTGGCTGGTAGTGAGCAACCTGCGGCGCATGAAGGCCCGCGTGGCGATGACCGCCATCGGCGTCGTCATCGGCACGGCGGCGGTCGTCGTCCTCGTCTCGCTGGGCGTGGGCTTGCAGAAGCAGGCTTCCACCAGCCTCTTTGGGATGGGCGGGCTGGACGAGTTGACGGTGCGCGACCAATCGTACTGGGGAGGGGATGACGACAGGCAACGCCGGCGCGGCGATGTTCTCAACGACGCCATGCTGGAGAGAATCCGCCAGATGGAGGACGTGGCAGCGGTGACGCCGTTGCTAGAGGTGCAGGGCACGATGCTCAAATTGAACCGCCAGGAAGGTTGGGGGCAAATATACGGCGTGGACGTGGAAGCATTCACCCAAATCGTCGAGATTGCACAGGGGGAATTGCAGATGGGGCGCGGGCAAGTGGTCGTCGGGGCCAGGATGGCGGAGGCGTTCATCCCCTGGGAAGAGCAAATGTCAGATGAGCAGCCCCCGCCGCCCGAGATCCTGGACGAGACGATCCAGTTGGTCAGTTACCAATACGGTGAGGGAGGAGTGGCAACCGAGGAGACAGTCGGGCGGCTGCGGGTGGCCGGAATCATCAAAGCGCACGGCTGGACGTTCGATTACGCCATCTTTATGCCCCTGGAGGAAGCCAAACGGCTCAACAAAAAGCTGAACGCGGGGGTCTCGCAAGCGTCCGGCAACAACCGGGCGCAGTACCCGCAGGTGATGGTCAAGGCGACCGATTCCCGCAAGATTCCAGCACTGAGCAAGAACTTTAAGGACATGGGCTTTAACGTCGAATCCAGCCAGAGTATGCTGAAAGAGATCAACAAATTCTTCCTCGTCGTCCAGGCGGTGCTGGGCGGCATTGGGGCCATTGCGCTGCTGGTGGCCGCCTTTGGCATCGCTAACACCATGATCATGGCGATCTATGAGCGCACGCGCGAGATCGGCCTGATGAAGGCCATCGGCGCGACCAACCAGGACGTGATGTCGGTCTTTTTGGCCGAGGCGGGGAGCATCGGTTTCCTGGGCGGCGTGGGCGGGGTGCTGCTGGCGACCGGATTCAACGCGCTGATCAACGTGGTGGGAAAGCAAATGCTTTCGCAAAGCGGCGGCCTCTTTGGTGAAGGCGGGACTGACGCGGCAACTACCCTGACCCACACCCCACTCTGGTTGATAATCTTTGCCATCGTCTTTGCCGTGCTCATCGGTGTGATCTCCGGCATCTATCCCGCCATCCGCGCCGCTGCGCTCAGTCCCATCCGGGCGTTAAAGTACGAGTAATGGGTCTGATAACACGGCGTCGTTTCCTCAAACTGGCACTGGGCGCAGCCGGGGCGGCGCTCTCCACCGGGGCCTATGCCCATCTCGTCGAACCGCGCTGGGTGGAGTACGTGCCGGTCGCTATGCCGCTTGCGCATCTGCCGCCCGAATTGGCGGGCAAGAGACTGGTGCAGATGAGCGACCTGCACATCGGCAACCGTTTCGATTGGGGCTACATCGTGCGGGCGCTGGAGCGCGTCCGGCGCATGCAGCCCGATTTCGTGGTCTATACGGGTGATTTCGTCACCTACGAGTCGGCGCAGCAGATCGACCAACTCGCCGCCGTGATGCAGCACGCGCCACCGGGACGGCTGGGCACGGTCGCCATCCTGGGCAACCACGATTACGGCCCCGGCTGGAGCAACCCGCGCATCGCGGCTCAGGTGGCGCAACGGCTGAACGAGGCCGGCGTCACCGTGCTGCGTAACCAGGTGACCCTGTGCGCCGGGTTGCAAATCGGCGGTGTGGATGATTGGTGGGGGCCGAACTTTGACCTGGAGGCAGTCATCTCCCGCCTGGATCCGGCCCTCCCGACCGTCGTCCTCTCCCACAACCCAGATAGCGCCGACCTGCCAGGTTGGGGCGATTATCGGGGCTGGATCCTCTCCGGCCACACCCACGGGGGACAGGTCAAGCCGCCGTTCCTGCCGCCGCCCGCGCTGCCGGTGCGTAACAAGCGGTACAGCGCCGGCCTGTTCGAGCTGGCGGGCGGGCGGCGGATGTACATCAACCGCGCTCTGGGGAACCTATGGCCGGTGCGCTTCAACGTCCGCCCGGAGGTTACTGTTTTCACGTTAGCATCACAGCAGCAATTGTAATTTGGGAAGCGGTAGAGTATAATCAAGCTAGTGGAACCATGCGCAAGTGTGCTGTGTTAGGAAGGAGTGTGTAACATGCTCAAACCACTACCCATCGGTATGCAGACCTTTGGTGACATCATCGAAGGCGGATTCCTGTACGTGGACAAAACCC
>CAYNVC010000046.1:0-11385 GCA_964400615.1 uncultured Anaerolineales bacterium
CTGCGGATCGCGGCCATCCTGGCCGCATGTGGCCGCACGGATGCGGGCAGGATGGTCGCGTTCCCAGGCGGAGCTTGCCATCTTGGCTTTCGGGGAAATAAAGCTATAATGCACCTGGTATGTCCAAGCCCCCATCGTCCTGGAAACACAACCTGATCGTCATCTGGTTTGCCGAGCTGGTAGCCATCGCCGGATTTACCGTCATCATGCCCATTCTGCCGCTCTATGTGCGCCGGTTGGGCGTGCAGGGCGAGCAACAAGTCCGGCTTTGGTCGGGGGTCATCTTTTCCGCGCACGCGGTGACGATGGCCGTCTTTGCCCCCATCTGGGGTGCGCTCAGTGACCGGTATGGGCGCAAAGTGATGGTCGAGCGGGCCATGTTCAGCGGGGCCGTGTTGATCGCCCTGATGGGTTTTGCCCAGAACGTGGTGCAGCTGGTCGTGCTGCGATTGTTGACCGGGGCACTCACCGGAACGGTCATGGCGGCGACCGCGCTCGTGGCGACGAGTGCGCCCCGTGAGCGCTCCGGCTATGCCCTGGGTTTGCTCCAGATGGCTATCTACACCGGGGCCTCCGGGGGGCCGCTCCTGGGCGGGCTTGTGACAGATTGGTTGGGCTTCCGGGCGGCCTTCCTGGTGACAGGTGGGTTGCTGCTCGTCGCCGCGCTGGGGGTGATGTTCTTCATCCGGGAGGATTTCGAGCCTATCCCGCTACCGCAAGAGCAAACAGCCGCCACCAGGCCGACGCTGCGCCGCCGGGCGTGGAACCACCTGGCCCCGGTGTTGAGTTTGCCGGCGTTGCGTGGCGTGCTGGGGACCCGCCTGCTGATGCGCCTGGGCGCTCGCCTGCTGGGGCCGGTGCTGCCGCTCTTTATTGAGTCCATCGTCCCTGCCGGCGCCCGCGTGGCCTCCATCACCGGCGTGATCAGCGGGGTCAGCGCGGCGGCCGGCGCGGTGGGGGCCATCAGCCTGGGGCGGCTGGGAGACCGGGTGGGCTACCGCACCATCCTGGTGATCTGTGCCCTGGTTTCAGTTGGATGTTATGTGCCGCAGTACTTTATCAATCACACCACTGGCTTGCTGTTCTTGCAAGCGGGGACGGGGTTGGCGATGGGTGGTATCCTGGCTTCGTTGAGCGCCTCACTGGCCCGGCTGGCCCCTGAGGGGCAGGAGGGAATCGTCTACGGGATAGATTCCAGCGTGGTCTCGGTCGCCAACAGCGTCGGCCCGCTGGCGGGAAGCGGACTGGCGGCCTGGATAGGGTTGCGCGTGCCGTTTTTGTTCGCAGCCGGGGTGTTTGCCGTGGCCGGAGCAGTCGCCGCCCGCACGCTGCCCAGGCGATAACGATGAGGGGGCAGGGCTGTTCAATTCTAACGCCCCCGGCCGGACGCGGATCGGGCACGAGAGGAAAAACAGCGTTTCCAGCGTTCGTCTGCATTCTACTCTCGTGTGCCGGGGCGAGGTCTCTAAATTTGGAATCGTCCTTATTAGAATTCTGGACACTGGCGTTTTTGTTCCTAGTGACGGCTTCAGCCGTCCAAAAGGCTCAAAAGCGGCTAAAGCCGCTACTACGAACCCCCATATCTAGCGTTTTTATCGTCGTCTACCCCAAGATATGGGTATTCTGAAAATTTGCCAGACTCGAGTAGAATTGAACAGCCCTGGATGAGCGAGTCTCATTTCAGTCAGGCCCAACCCAGCACCGGCTCTTCCAGGCCGGTGCGGTTTAGCCCGAGCAGTTACATTCGTCAGAATCGAACAGCCAGACACCCAGCGCACTCGAACAGGAGATTACCTTTGAACGCAATTCAGGTGACACAACTGACCAAACATTACCCGGCAGCCCGTGGCGCTCCGCCGGTCCGCGCCGTGGACGGGATAGATTTCACAGTCCGCCAGGGGGAAATATTTGGCTTTCTTGGCCCCAACGGTGCCGGCAAGACGACCACCATCCACATGTTGACCGGCCTGACCCGCCCGACCGCCGGCCACGCCCGTGTACTGGGCTTTGATCTGGCGGACGGCGTGACGCAGATCAAGAAACGGGTCGGCGTCGTGCCCGAGTCCTCGAACCTGTACGACGAGCTTTCGGCATTCGAAAACCTCATCTTTTCCATGCAGCTCTACGGCGTGCCGCGCAAGCAACGCGCCCCCCGGGCCGACGAGTTACTATCTCGCTTCCGCCTGGCCGAAAAACGGGATACGCCCTTTGCCAAACTCTCGCGTGGGATGAAACGGGCCTTGACCATTGCCGTCGCGCTGGCGCACCGTCCACCGCTCTTGTTCCTGGACGAGCCGACCACCGGGCTGGACGTGATGAGCGCACGCAACCTGCGCGGGATGATCGCCGGACTGGGGGACGAGGGCGTGACCGTCTTTCTGACCACTCATTACCTGGAGGAGGCGGAGCGGCTGTGCGACCGCATAGCCGTCATCGTGCGCGGGCGCATCGTGGCCCTGGACACGGTGGCGGGCCTGAAAGCGCTCGTCCAGGAAAAGGTTGCCGTCGAGGTGACGTTGGAGGACGGATCGGGCAATCTCGAAACCCGGCGCGTCGCCGCGCCCGACGTGGCGGAGGCAGCGCGGGCGGTGCTGGATCAGGCACAGGCGGAGGGGCGGCGCGTGGTGGACATCCACGCTGTCCATCCCCGGCTGGAGGATGCCTTTGTGCAGCTCACCGGCCTGGACGCCAACGTGATGCGCGTGGACAAAGGCGGAAAGGGGAAATAATATGTGGCGCGATGATCTGCGTGGAATATTCTACATCATGCTCAAAGACCTGCGGGCCTATTATTTCAAACCGCCCAACATCAGTTGGGGCATTCTCTTTCCATTTGCCTTTGTGCTCGTTTTCGTCATCCGCGACCCGGAGAATCTGAGTGAACTGGTACCGGGCTTGCTCGCCCTGACCCTGCTCTTTAGCACCAGCAGTATGGAGGCGATTGTCGTCACCTTCGAGCGACGCATCGGCGCGTTGGAGCGGCTTCTCCTGGCCCCGGTGCGCCTGTCCGCCCTGTTGGCCGGCAAAGTCCTGGGTGGGATGGTCTTTGGGCTGGCGACGACCGTCGCCGTGCTGGCAGTCGCCCTGCTGACATGGGGAGGGCGGGGGATCGACTGGCTCCTGCTGGTTCCGGCAATGATCCTTTCGGCGGCCGCGTTTGCGACCCTGGGCGTCCTGGTCTCGGTGGCGGTTCGAGAGGTGTTCGAGGCGCAGACTTTGGCTAACATGTTCCGCTTCCCGATGATGTTCCTGAGCGGAGTGTTCATCCCTCTTTCGGCGCTGCCGCCGGGTTTGCGGATCGTGGCTCGCGTCTTGCCGTTGACCTACGCGGTGGAAGCGCTCCAGTCGGCGACGGGCATCCAGCAGCCGCTGACGGCGTGGATGGATATGCTCGTGCTGGCCGCCTTTACCGCACTCTTGTTCGCGCTGGCGGTGCGGACTCTGGCCCGTCAAATGGCGTAGGGGAAATCGTCGGAAACGAACCTGACGGTGGCGCTGCTTGCGCCTGACCCGCGTCCGGTGGGGAGCCGGCAATCCGAACCGCGGCTCAATGGCGCGGAATCTCGGCCAACACGTTCAACCCCTCCAACTCGGCGGCCTCGCGCACCGTGGGGTCCAGATAGTGCCACAACAGCGCCAGCGCCACGCCGACCACGAACGCCAGCCCAATTTTGACCACCGGCCCCATCAACTGGGTGCGCAATCCGGGGGCCAGCGGCACGGGTGAGGGGGTATCCAGCAGGCGGAGCGCCGGCTCGACCCCCTTTAGCTGGGGAAAGTAGGCCGCGCCGTTCTCGGTCAACTCGGCGCTGATGGCCCCGGCCACCGTGGTTATCCCGGCCCCATCCGGCCAGGTGAGGTAAATGACCAGGATGGACTGGGCGTTGTCGCTGACTATGCCGCCCTGTATGCTGGCCGCCAGGTCAGGCTCCCCCAGCCGCGCGGCCACCGCCTGGGCAAACGCGCCGGTCACGGCCACGTCCGCCAGCCCGTTGGCGACGTACTCGGAGGTCAACCAGGGATAATAGCGGTCGTAATCCCGGCTCAACCCCGCCGGCTCCGTCCCGGCGGCGTAGCGCATCACCACCCGGTAGACCGGCGCGGGCGGGGTGTAGGTGAGCGCGGCATAGATGGCGACGACGAGCACCGGCACGACGACCAGCCACCAGCGGCGCAGCAGTATTTTCCAATAGGTTCGCAGTTCCATCAGATTCTTTCCTCGATAAATTTCATCAGTTGTTGTTCAAAGGCACGCACGTCGAAGCGGGCGGCGTTCTGGACGCAAGCGCGGGGGTCTATTCCGGCGGGGTCGAAGGAGCGCACCGCCCCGGCCAGCGATTCCGGCGTCGGCTCCTGAAAGAACGCGCCGGTCTCCCCCTCGATCACCGTATCCAGCGCCCCGCCAGCGCCATAGGCGATGACGGGCCGTCCCGCTGCCTGCGCCTGCACCGGCGCGATGCCAAAATCCTCCGCCCCCGGCAAGACATAGGCCCGGCAGCGAGCGTACAGGGCCGGCAGATCATCGTCCGGCACGCGCCCCAGGAAGGTGACGTTCGGTTTTGCCAGCGATTGCAACCTGGCCCGGTCGCGCCCGTCCCCGGCGACGAGCAGCGGCAGCCCCAGGCGGTTAAAAGCCCGCACCGCCAGGTCAATGCGGCGGTAGGGGACGAGCCGCGAGACGATCAGGTAATAATCCTCCTGGGCCGGCGCGGGCCGGAACCGCCCCGTCTCCACCGGCGGGTAGATGACGACCGACTCGCGGCCATAGTAGCGGCGGATACGGCTCTGCACCTCACGCGAGATGGCGATAAAGTGCGTCACCCGCTGCGCGGCGCGGTAATCCCAGCGGCGCAGCAGCGCGACGACGGGCCGGAGCACATTCTTGACCGCGCCCGGCAGCGCCTCGCGGGCGGCGTACCCCGCGAAATCCCAGACGTAGCGCGTGGGGGTGAGGCAATAGCAGACGTGCGGAACCTGCCCCGCCCGCACCCCGTGGCAAAAGCCGGACTTGTTGCTGAGCACCAGGTCGTAGCCGGAGAGATCGAGGCGCGAAAAGGCCAGCGGGTAGAGCGGCAGGTAGGGCTGGTGGTGGCGGTAGATGCCGGGCAGCCGGTCCATCCAGGTGGTGCGGACGTCCCACGCGCGGTAGGCGGCTGGCATACCCTCGCGCCAGTAGATGGAGGTGTGGACGGGAGCGCGGGGGAACATTTCGACCAGCGTTTCCAGCACGTCCTCCGCGCCGCCGAGCTGGTTGAGCCAATCGTGGACCAGGGCGAGCTTCAAAATCCCTCCTGCTCCCACGCCGCAGCGATCTCACGGTGCACCTGGAACCGCTCCAAAAACGCGCGTCGCTGCTCGTCCGAAGCGAACCGGGACGCCCGCGCCTGGATACCCTCGTACCCCAAGCGCAACGCGGTGCGTGCCCGTTCCTCGTCGCCGGCCGCCCGCAGGATGCGGTAGCAGGCCAGGCAGGCCGCCGGTGATTCGATCCCCTCCCCCTCGGCGGGGAAGAGATAGCCCCACATTTCCTCGGCGCAGGCGCGGGCGGATTCCAGGTCGCCCTGCGCCAGGTGGAACGCGCCCAGGTCGGCCAGCGTATAGGTGATGGTGGCGGTCTGCTCGATCTCGCGGCGCAGGCGGAGCGATTCTTCCAGCGCGGCGCGGGCCTCCTCCCACCGTTCCTGGCGCATCAGCACCACCCCCAACGTGTGCCAGGGATAGCCCAGCGATTCAGCCCCCCGGCCGGGGAGCAGCAGATCCAACGCCTGGCGGCAGAGAGATTCCACCTCGGTGAGAGGTGCGCCGGTCTCGAGCATCATCTCCGCCAGGCGGACGCGGCTATAGCCCATCGTGTAGGAGCTGCGCAATTGCTGCGCCAACGCGATGGCACGCTCGAAATGCTCCCGCCCCTGCTCGAACCGCCCGGCCTGGGCCAGCAGGTCGCCCAGCAGCCGCTCGGCTTCCTCCTCCCCACTCTTGTACCCAATCTGGCGGGCCAACGCCAGGCTCTGCTCGACGTAAGCAATGCCCTCGTCGTCGTTCCCGATTGTGGAATAGAGCGCACCCAGGTTGGAGAGCAGCAGCGCCTCCCCCGCCTTGTCGTTGTGGGCGCGGTACGTCGCCAGGGCGCGTGTCCACAGTCGCCCGGTCTCCTCGTAATTGGCTTCGTCGTAGACGATCCAGCCCAGAACCTGGCGGGCGCTGGCCCCGGCCCGCCAGGTCTCTTCGTCCGCCTGCTCGATGACCTGGGTGAGCACCCGTTTCCCCTGCTCGTACTCGCCAAAGCCAAAATGGACGCTCCCCCGCAGGCGCAGCGCTTCCACCAGGACGGCTTGCTCGCCGCTGCGCCGGGCCAACTCGATAGCCCGATCATAGTACCGCCCCGCCGCGTCCACGTCGCTCCCGTTCCGCTCACTGTTCCCCTGCACGATCAACGCCCGTACCTGGCGGGTGGGGTCGAGACCGGGAGCCAGCTCGGCCAGGGCTGCCGCCTCCCGGCTCAGACGGTCGTACTCTCCTCTGATGAGGCAAATCTGCGCCCGCCCGCGCCGCAGGTCGAACGTCTCCTCCGGCGTGCTCAGGCCGTGGGTGACGATCAGCTCGATGGCGCGGTCGTAGAAATCGGCGGCCTGGCCGTAGGCCGACTGTGCCGCCGCCTGGGCCGCGCACAGGCGGACGTATTCCAGTTCCCGTCCGGCCTCCTCCGCCTGGCGGTAGTGATAGGCCAGGATGGCGTACCAGGCGCTCAGGTTGTCGCTGTAAGCCTGCTCGATGTACCCGGCCACACGTTTGTGGAGCATGCGCCTGGTGGCGAACGAGAGGGTGCTGTAGGCCACTTCTTGTGTGACGGCGTGCTTGAAGAGGTATTCCAGCTCCGGCTCCGGCCTGTCCAGCGGGGTCAGTTCCAGTGAACTGAGGCGGTTCAGGTCGCGCTCCACCAGGTCTGCCCGCATCTCGCCGGGGTAGATCGCCAGCAGCCAGCGGGCGCGGAACAACCGTCCGATGACGCTGGCAATGCGGATGGTCATCCGCTCGCTCTCGGCCAGTTGGTCGAGGCGGCTGACGATGAGAGAGTGGAGCGAGTCCGGCACCTGCAAGTCTTCCAGCGACCGGCTGTCCGCCAGGTCTATCTCCTGCGCCTGGAGCAGATTGACGAACTCGTCCACGAAAAACGGGTTTCCCTGGGCCATTTGCTCGACCTGGGTCGCCAGCGCGGGGGGCAGGTCGCGCCCGGCCAGTTTGAGGTGGATCAACTCGCGGCTTTCGTGGGGCGCGAACGGCCCCAGCCGCACCTCGGTGAACGGTTCGGGCGGCGTCGTCCACAGCGGTGACTGGCTCTCTATCTCCGGCGGGCGGTAGACCGTCAGCAGCAAAATCGGCATCCCGGCGACCTGCGCGGCGACGTAATCCAACATCTCGCGGGAGAGGTCGTCCAGCCAATGGGCGTCCTCCATCACCAGCAGCAACGGCGCTGAACTGGCACGGTAGCGGATCAGGTCGGCCACCAGCGCAAAGAGGCTCTGGCAGCGCAGTTTGGCTTCGAAATTGGCGGTGGTCTCGTTGTCGGGGATGTCCAACCCCAGCGCGTCGCCCAGCAGCGGCAGGCGGAGCGCCAGGTCGGGGTCGAGTGCGGACAAGGTCTGCTGCAAGGCTTCGATCTGCCCGGCGCGGGATTGACGCTCGTTCACCTCCAACAGTCCGCGCAGCAAGGGCCGCCAGGCCAGGTACGGGGTGGTCGCGCCGTGGCTCAATCCCTCGCCGCCATAGCCGACGAATCCCATTTCCAGCGCCCGCCCGATCACCTCGGCCGCCAGACGGCTCTTGCCCATTCCGGCCTCGGCCACCAGTCCGACGGTGTGGCCGCGCCCGCTCTCCACGACCTGCGTCAACAGGCCGGTGACGAGGGCCAGCTCGTCCCGCCGGCCGACCATCGGCAGGGTATAGTGCGGTTCCTGGAGGCGCAGCGGCCGCCCCCTGGCCTCGCCCCGCAGGGAAAAGACGGTCACGGGGATGGATTTGCCTTTGACCTGCAACGGTGGCAATGGCCGCCAGGCGAAAGAATCGGCAGCGGCCTGGTGGGTGGATTGCCCGACCAGAATTTGCCCCGGTTCTGCGGCCTGCATCAGCCGGGCGGCCAGGTTGACCGCGTCTCCCATCACAGTGTACTCGCGTCGCCGCTCCGAGCCGACGTTCCCGGCAAAGACGTGCCCGCTGTTGACCCCAATGTGCTGGGCGGTGATAAAACCCATCTCGGCGGGGATGGATTGGAGCGCCAGGGCGCAGAGCAGCGCCCGCTCCTCGTCGTTTTCGTGGGCGACTGGTGCGCCAAAGAGGATGATGGCCTTGCTGCCCTTGTCCCCCATATCCAGGCGGGCCATGTAGCCGCCGTAGCGGGAGACCGTCTCCATCAGGCGAGCGGCGTAACGGTTCAGCCGTTCCACCACCTGGGGGGCGGCATAGTCCAGCCCGACGAAACGGACAAAGATGGTCGTGACGCGGCGGTGTTGGTTGACGAAAGAATCCTGGTCGGCGGTCAACAGTTCATAGACCGGGGCGGGTAGGAAGGGACGCATAGCGCGGATGGCCTGTTCCTCGTCGGAGGGGGCGGGGAGCGGCGGGACGGGATCCGGCGCAATGGTGGTCTGCAAGGCACGCAGCCGGGCGTACCCTTCATCCAACACGTCCAGCGTGAGCCAATCGCGGGTGGGGAGACGCGCCAGCAGGTCAGGGTGGAGCACTATTTCGTCGGGGGAGGCGTGGTGTTCGGCGTCGGCAGAGTCATCCAGCGGCGTTCCGGCAAAGATGTACTCGGTCCGTCTCTCGTCGCCCACCACCGCTTCCAGCACCTCCCCGGCGGCCAGTCCCAGTTTCATCCGCAGGGTGAACTCGCCGGCGCGGGTGGAGACGGACGCGCTGCGCCCGGCCTGTTGCTGCATTGCCAGGGCGCAGGCCAGGGCGTGGGGGATGGCCTGTTCGCCGGGGAAGATGAGGGTCATCGCGTCACCGGCGAATTTGCCGACGATGCCGCCCCACTGGTGCACCAGCTCGATGAGCGGGGCGAAATAGCCGTTGAGGGCGCGGGTCAGCTCCTCCGCGCCGACCGGCCCAATGCGGCCCAGCGCCTCGGTCAGCGGGGTAAAGCCGGAGACATCGGCAAAGATGACCGCGGCCTGGAAGCGTTCTCCTGCCCCGATGGGGGATCGCTCCGGCCGGCGCAGCAACTGCGCCGCCAGGGGATTGGGAAGGTAACTGCTCAATAAATCCAGGGTGCGCATTTTCACATCTCCGTTATGGGCCGCCAGGTCAACCGGTGGATGGGGGAAGGCCCCAGGCGGTTCAGGGCCTTGCGGTGCTGGTGGGTTCCGTATCCTTTGTGACGGGCAAAGCCATAGCCGGGGAACTCGGCGTCCAACGTCACCATCAACCGGTCGCGGGTCACTTTGGCGACGATGCTGGCGGCGGCGACGCTGAGGCAGTGGACGTCCGCTTTGGGGAGGGCGCGTTGGGGCAGTTGAATCTCCGGCAGCCGCACGTAATCTATCAACAGCGCGTCCACTCCGCCATCCAGTTGGGCCACGGCGCGGGCCATCGCCTGGCGGGCGGCGGGCGCGATTCCCATCTCGTCTATCTCGGCGGCGGAGGCCCATCCCACGCCCACGCCCACGGCGGTTTCCAGGATGAGCGGCAGGAGTGCTTCGCGCCGCGCCGGGCTGAGTTGTTTGGAATCGCGCACGCCGGGCAGCAGGTCGAGCAGATCGTTCCGTTCGAGCGGTAGCACCACCGCCGCCGCATAGACCGGCCCAGCCCACGCGCCCCGCCCGGCCTCGTCAATCCCGGCGACGTGGTCGTAGCCGTTGGAGCGGAGCAGGTATTCCTCGGAGAGATTGGGGAACGGGTCGCTCATTGTCCACCAGGGATGTCAAACGGTGCGCGAGTCCAACTCGTCGTACAGGCCGTTGAGCCGGTTCACTTGCACGCGGGCGACTTCGCGCGCCATTTCGATTGATTCTTTGAGATAGCGGGCCAGTTCTCCCGTTTGGCCTTTGGTGTCGCTTTCGTCGCGGTTCTGCCACTCGACCTGGACTTCTTTGATCCGGTATCCGGCCCTTTCAAAGAGATAGAGCAGTTCGACGTCGTAGGCCGAGACTTTCCAGCCGCTGGGTTTATCGCGCCGTTTGAAGAATTGGAGGCGGGGGAAGGCAGCCAGGGCGGCAGCGCGGCGGCAGGATTTGAACCCGCATTGGGTGTCGCTGATACCGCGCAGGAGGAACAAGCGGCGCGTGGAGCGGAAGACGACGCTGCCAATCTGCCGCAGGGCCGAAAATCCCTTGCGCTCGCTGCCTCGGGAACC
Source organism: uncultured Anaerolineales bacterium (assembly GCA_964400615.1). Taxonomy (GTDB): domain Bacteria; phylum Chloroflexota; class Anaerolineae; order B4-G1; family B4-G1; genus B4-G1. The sequence goes on from CAYNVC010000046.1 coordinate 10,352, forward strand.
GATCACCACGTCGAACCCTTTTTCGTACCAGGGCAAGAGTTTGTCCAACTCGCCGATGGGGGTGGACTGGTCCATATCGGTAAAGAGGACGATTTCCCCCCTGGCTCGCTGGATTCCGGCCCAGACAGCGGCCGGTTTCCCCCCGTGCGGGATGTCGTGCAGGTAAAAGTTCTCTGCGTGGGCGATGAACCGCTCCACGATGTCCCTGCTGTTATCCGTGGATTCGTCGTTGACGACGATGACCTCCCAGGGATATGGCTGTGGGGCCAGATGACGTTGCACCTCGTCCAGCACGCCCCGGTTCAGGTTGTTTTCCTCGTTGTAACAGGGAATGATGACGGAAAGGTAAGGTTTTTCAATCTGCATAAGTGTCTTTTTTGTGTTCTCCCTCGGCCACCTGCAACGCCGGGACGCGCTCACCGACGACGGGGTAGGCGAACCGGGCCGGTTCCCCGGCGATGTACCGCTCGTAGATGGCGCTGATGATTTCGGGCAGTGTGGCGTCGGTCAGGCCCAGGTCGGGCACGTCGTACAGGCCGGGGACGGGATGCGCGGCCAAGAGTTCCATCAGGCGCGGATAGTCCTGCGCCAGGTCGCCACCGTCGTTGCTAAAGCCGACTACCTCCCCACTTGGCAAGCCCCGGATGAGATGAAAACGGTACTCGTAAATCTCGTCCTGCCAGACTGCCGTCGGCTCCCGCGGACGGTCGTCGAACATGAGGCAGAAATAGTTGTCAAATAAATCGAACCGAAAATTCAGTGGGATTCCCATTATCTCTCCCAACGCGGGTGCAGCGTGGCTACGTACCACACCCCACTCTGTACCCTCTGCACTATGACGCGGACACGGTACTTGCCCACCGAAGACAGATAGACATGCTGACTCAAGTAGGCTACACGATCAAATTCCTCCTCGGAGATCAATCCACGTGCCAGGATAGCCGGAATCGCGGCGAGGTGTCTCACCGCCCACTCCTCGCCGCGCTCAATGCGTCGCAACAGGATGTGGTCAACCTCGTGTTCGACGTAATGGT
>CAYNVC010000047.1:0-11330 GCA_964400615.1 uncultured Anaerolineales bacterium
GTGCCCCGGAACGCGGCCATCCTGGCCGCATGCGGGCGGGGACGCCCGCGTTCCCTGGCGGAGCTTGCCGTCCGGCGCAAAAAGGTGACGCACACCCACCGCCGTCAGGCGCCGTCATATTTTCGTGTGCCCCGGAACGCGGCCATCCTGGCCGCATGCGGGCGGGGACGCCCGCGTTCCCTGGCGGAGCTTGCCGTCCGGCGCAAAAAGGTGACGCACACCCACCGCCGTCAGGCGACTTGCGCGGACGGAGAATGCAGGGTAGAATGAAACATCAGCGTTGCCTGACCCAGCGCCGCCTGTTCACGGCGGCGCGGCGCGGCACAGCGCCATTTTCGAGTCGAACGGAGGAACGATATTGGAAGAACCTCAACTCCAACAAGTACAAGAGCCTCAACCCCAACAAGCACAACCTGAGCACGTCCCCCCCCCGGACGACGGGCGGGTCTCGCTCGCCCAGAATTTTGGCGGGCGCTCGTCGCTGCGAGACATCATAGAAACCGTCCTGCTGACGGCTATCCTTTTCCTGATCCTCAACACGACCACAGCCCGTTTTCAGGTGCGCGGCTCCAGCATGGAGCCGACACTCCACAACGGGCAGTATCTGGTAATCAGCAAGGTGACTTATTGGATTCACCCGCCGGAACGAGGGGACGTCATCGTCTTCCGCCCCCCCAACAACCCGGACGAGGATTACATCAAGCGCATCGTGGGGCTGCCAGGGGAGCATGTGGTGATTCAAGATGGGGCAATCTGGATAGATGGGGACATGCTCCAAGAGACCTACATCGCCAACCCCATGCCCTACTCCGGCGCGTGGAACGTGGGCGCCGGCAAATACTTTGTTTTGGGAGACAATCGCGGCAACTCGAGCGACTCCCACAGCTGGGGGCTGCTCCCGCGAGAAAATATCATCGGCAAAGCGTGGTTTTGTTACTGGCCGCCGGAGGATTGGGGGACTGTGACTCACACCAACCTCCCAGGCGGGGCCACAGAATAAGAAAACGGGTGAAAGTGAAATGCAGGAACGCCTGGGGGTCAATCAATTGGTGGCGGACTTTATCACTCACAGCTACCGCATCTCGGGCAGCCTGAGCGTGCGGCAAAAAAAGCTGGCCGATCAACTCAACGATCAAAACACGTCCTTTCTCGTGTTGGAGAACGTCTACCTTTCCAGCATCGAGCACCCGGCCGAGATCGCGACCAGCCATCCCACCTCCACCCTCCGCAAAAGCAACATCGTCGCCGTCATAGTCGCAAGCCGGGACGACGGCCTGCCCCGGGAACACACCTACGGCAGTTATTTCGGCGCTCAACTCACCCAGGTTTTTATCACCGTTCCCCATTTTGAAATCAAAGGCCATTTGCGCATCGCCGGCCGGTGGGACGTGCGGACGGTGCTCATCAGCGGCACGGACGATTTCATCACCATCCTCGATGGGCAAATGAGATCCGCAGATCACCCGGCCACTACGTTCACGGGGGGAGCAATCCTCGTCAACAAAGCACGCATCGAGGCCATTTGTGAGGCAAAAGAATGACCAGGATATTGGTCGTTGACGACAACACCGAACTGTTAGACCTGCTCCGTGTGCTGCTGGAGCAGCGAGGCGACCATCAGGTCACACTCAGCGCCGACGGCACGGACGGGTTAGCCAAAGCGCTGGCCGATCCGCCCGATCTGGCGATTCTGGACGTGATGATGCCCGACGTGAGCGGCTACGAGATCTGCCGCCAACTGCGGGCCAACCCGGCCACGGCCACAGTCCCGGTCATTATGCTCACGGCGCGTGGTCAGGCCGTTGACCATCAGGCGGCGTTGGACGCCGGGGCGGACGACCACATGGTCAAACCGGTGGACACGGAACAACTGCTTTCGCGGGTCAACGAACTGCTCGCCGCCAGGCGGGGGGCGGAGGAAACGAGCACCCCGGCGCACGTGGTCGTCCTGTTGAGCCTGAGGGGAGGAGTCGGCGTCACGACGCTGGCGGTCAACCTGGCGGCGACTGCGGCCCAGGAGCAAAATGGGCCGGTATGCCTGGTCGACCTGTGCCCCGTGTCGGGGCACGCGGCGCTGCAATTGGGGCTGCGCCCAGAGCCAAATTGGGCAAATATGCCGGGTGGCCCCCCCACGCCGGACGTCGTGGAGGAACACCTCTTGCAACACAGTTCCGGGTTGCGGCTGCTGGCCGCGCCGATGTTCCCCCCGCTGGGAGAGGAGTTGCCACGCCAGACGGTGCAGACGATACTCGAAATCCTGCAACAACAATTCGCCACCGTCGTCGTGGATGCGCCGCCGGTGCTGAGCGAGGCCGCATTGGCCGCACTGGAAGCGGCCACGCGCGTGGAACTGGTGGTGACTGCTGAACCACCCTCGATCCAGACAGCAATCGGGACGCTGCGCGTGCTCAAGCACTGGACGGGGAAAATACAGATTGTCCTCAATCAAGTTGCGCCGGGCGCACTGTTGTCTCGACAGGTGATCGAACGCACCCTCAAGCGCCCCCTGGCTGGCACGGTTCCATTCGACCCCAATCAAGCACGGGCGTTGACACAAGGGGGGCCACTGGTCTTGAGCGCCCCCGGCTCGCCACTGGCGCAGGCGGTGCGGGCGTTGGCGCGAGAGTTGTGAGAGAAATAGTGTACGAGCAGGCGAGTTAGCCGCGCTGGAATTTTGAGATGGCACAAAGGAGAACAAGATGAACCGGACACTTGCTACACTCATCGCCGCCCTGACCTTGCTGGCAGCAGCCAGTTGTTGCTGTTGCAGCGGGTTCAACCCAGATAGCTGGGATTGGGAAGAGATCACCACCCTGGTTTCCGTGACCGTTGAGCCACCGGTATACGAAACGCCTGCTCCACAAACCACCCCCGCCATCACCAGCGAACCGGCGGGCGACCTGGGAGCCGAGACGGAAGAACTGCTGGAGACGACCAACGTGCCGGTGCGCGACCTGCACGAGCTGGCGATCCGGCTGCGCCACCTGCCCGCCGACACACCGCGCACGATCAACCAGGACAGTCCTCCCGACTATGAGGAGGGAGAGCGCCGCCTCTTCCACGCCTCCAACGTGGATACGGACAAGCAGTTCGACATCTATGCCATCCTGGAGTACAAGACGGAACACGTGTACATGTGGGTCGAGGAGGGCGTGCATTTCGACAGAGACGCCCTCGAGTCCGCCGCCGACCTGTTCGAAGAGCACACCTATCCCACCGACCGCGCCTTTTTCGGCTCCGAATGGAACCCTGGGGTTGATAACGACGTTCACCTCTCCATCCTGCACGCCCGCAACCTGGGGAGCAGCATCGCCGGATACTATTCCAGCGCCGACGAGTTCGTCGCCGCCGTGCGGGACGATTCGAACGAGATGGAGATGTTTTACATCAACATCGAAAACGTGACTATCAACAACGATTTCTACAACGGGGTACTGGCCCACGAGTTCCAGCACATGATCCACTGGCACAACGACCGGAACGAAGAGACCTGGCTGAACGAGGGTTCCTCCGAGCTGGCAATGTACCTGAATGGGTTCGATACCGGCGGCTCCGACTGGGTGTTCGCCAACACACCGGATACACAACTCGACTCCTGGCCCGAAGGCCCCGGCGCTGCGGGGGCCAACTATGGGGCGGGGTATCTCTTTATGTCCTACTTTCTCGATCGCTTTGGCTCAGAGGCCACCCAGGCGCTGGTAGCTCACGACGAGAACAGCCTCGCCTCCGTGGACGCGGCGCTGGCCGACCTGGGGGCCGGTATGACGCACGAGGATTTCTTTGCCGACTGGGTGATCGCCAACCTGCTGGACGATCCATCCCTCGCCGCCGGGCAGTACGGCTACGACGACATTGACCCGCCCTCGTTCGATATCGAATCCACCTATTACGATTCCGACTATCCCGTATCCGAAAGCGCCACCGTGCACCAGTATGGCACGGATTACATCGAGCTGCACGGGGAGCAGCCGCTGACGTTCGACTTTACCGGCTCCACCCAGATCGGGCTGGTGGATGCGGTCGCCCACAGCGGAAAATACATCTGGTGGGCCAACCGGGGGGACGATTCGGACATGACGCTCACACAAGAGTTCGACCTGACCGGCGTGAGCGCGGCCACACTCGATTTCTGGGCCTGGTACGATATCGAGGCGGATTGGGACTATGCCTACGTCGAGATCAGCGCGGACGGTGGAGAGACGTGGGAGATAATCACCACCCCATCCGGCACTCCCACCAACCCCAACGGCAACTCGTTCGGCTGGGGATACACCGGCAACAGCGGCGGGTGGATTCAGGAACAGGTCGATCTCTCCACCTACGCCGGACAGGACGTGCTGATCCGTTTCGAGTACGTCACCGACGACGCGGTCAACCGGCCGGGATTCATCCTGGACGACGTCAGCATCCCGGAAATCGGCTATTCGAGCGACTTTGAGGCCGGTGATGGCGGGTGGGAACCGGCCGGGTTCATGCGTCACGCCAACGTGCTGCCGCAGCGCTGGCTGGTACAGTTGATTCTGTTCGGGCCGGAGACGACGGTGCAGCGGCTGGCGGTGGAGGATGACGGAACGGGCGAGTGGACGATCCCGTTGGACAGCAGCACAGACCGGGCCGTGGTCGCCATCTCTGGGCTGGCCCCGGTGACGACGGAGGCGGCCTCGTACCGGTACGAGATTGGGGAATAGTTGGGCAGGCCACCCTCCCGTGGGTTCGTCAGACCGCGGGAGGGTTGGCCGAGTAACAACCGGTCTGCTTGCGTGTTCAAAGCCTCTGTGTTATAATCCAACTGTATACGGTCGTCACTGGAGAAGTGGGCAAGCCCCACTTTTCTTCGTATAGGGGTACATTGGTCGGCCCGGTTTATCTCGCCGGGCTTTGCTGTGAAATAGGACTAAAATCATCGTTGGCAGGAGAGGGCGATGAAATCGGATTTTTTGTTGGCGTTTAACCAAATATGTAGTGAACGTGGTCTATCCGGCGACGTGGTGATCGAGGCGCTCAAGATGGCAATGGTATCTGCCTACCGGCGCGACGTCGGCGACAATGTGAACCAGAACGTCACCGCCGAGATACACCTCGACACCGGCAAGGCACAGATACTGGTCGAGAAACGGGTGGTGGAACAAGTCACCGACGCCGATCTGGAGATCAGCCTGCAAGACGCGCGCATCATCGACCCGAACGTCTCACTGGACGATGTGGTGATGGTGGACGATACACCCAAAAACTTTGGCCGCATTGCAGCCCAGAGCGCCAAGCAAATCATCCTCCAACGCATCCGCGAAGCGGAACGAGACGCGCGGTACGCTCACTACGTCCAGCAGGAAGGGGAGATCGTCCACGGGGTGGTGCAGAGCATCAAACCACAAGCGGTGACGGTGAACCTGGAAGGCACCGAGGCGATCTTGCCGCGCAGCCAACAGGTGCCCGGTGAACGTTACAGCCTGCACCAGCGGTTGCGAGCTTATGTGTTGGAGGTTCGCAAGACCGGCCGCGGCCCACAGATCACCGTGTCGCGCAGCCACAAGAATATGCTGCGCCGTCTACTGGAGCTAGAAGTCCCCGAAATTTTCAGCGGCGCGGTCGAGATCAAGTCCATCGCCCGCGAGGCCGGTTCCCGCTCCAAAGTGGCCGTGGCCGCCCGCCAGCCCGGCGTAGACCCGGTAGGGGCCTGCGTCGGTATGCGCGGGGTGCGTATTCAGTCCATCGTCAACGAGCTGGGCGGGGAAAAGATTGATATTATCGAGTGGAGCACGGACTCGGCAGCTTTCATCGCCAAGTCACTCAGCCCGGCCAAAGTGTTGAGCGTGCAATTGGAGCAAGACCCATTCGAGGGCAAGACCGCCAACGTGGTCGTCCCAGATGACCAACTCTCGTTGGCTATCGGGAGGGCGGGACAGAATGCCCGCCTGTCGGCCAAGCTGACGGGGTGGCGGATCGACATCCAGGGAGTTACCGAAGCTGCTACTCTGGCGCTGCGCCAGGTGAACCAAGACCCCAACGTGTTACCCGCGCTGGGGCCGGCGGCGGAGCTTTTGCCCAACGTCGCCAACCTCCTGCGGCAGCACGAGCAGGAAAAAATGCCGTATAGCAGCGAAGAGCTGCGTACTATGAGGCAGGTGATCGAAGGGGTACAGAGATACTATACCTCGATCCGTGACGCCGAAAGGGCACGCCTGCTGGCGGAGGAAAAAGCTCGCCGTGCAGCAATCGAATCCGCCGACGCCGAGCGCCGTGCAATTGTCGAGGCCGCCCGCTCCCGCATCCCCCAGCGTGCCTACGAAATCCCCCTGGCCGAGTTTGGCCTGAGCACGCGCGTGCTGGGCCACCTGGAGCGGGCTGGGTTGGCGACTGCCGGGAGCGTGATGGAACTGCTGGCCGAAGGGGACGAAGGACTGCTAAAGCTGGATGGCGTCGGCCCCAAGAGCCTGAGTGAAATCAAACAGTGCATCCAGGCCCTGGAACTATTCCCGGTCGAGGAAGAGGCCGCCGCTCCGGCAGAGGAAGAGCAAGAGCAAATCGCCGCCGAAGCGGAAGCGGAAGCGATGGAGCCGGAGGCAGCGTTGCCCCCGGCAGAACCGGTCCAAGCTGTGGAGGTCGCCGCCGAGGCGGCGGAGGCAGCGCAGCCGGCCGCCGAGGCAGAGGAAGCTGCTCAAGAACAGGCCCCAGAGATCGCCCCAATAGCGCTAGATGTGGAACCTGCCATCGAAGAAGATGAAATAGACCTGGCTAAATTAGAAGAGGAACGCAAACGGGACCGCAGCCTCCGCCGCCAGCTGGTCTATGACGAGGAAACAGGTGAGGTTATCGTGCGCCGGCGACGCAAGAGAGGCGGGGAAGACGAGTGGGGAGATTACGTGATCTGAGCACCGTAGAGCAAGTTGACAACTTGCTCCACCGGCAAGTTGCCAACTTGCTCTTGCTGTACTCTTGGACCGGGGAAACGATATGAGCAAACACCCCCAACGACGCAAGCACGTGCCTCAACGCACCTGCATCGCTTGCCGTGCACTGCGCCCCAAGCGGGAGATGGTGCGCATCGTGCGGCTTCCCGCGCTCGAGGACGGGAGCAGGGTGGTGATAGACGAAACCGGCAAACGTAACGGGCGCGGCGCTTACCTCTGCCGCCAGCGAGAGTGTTGGGAGAAAGCGTTGGCGCGGCAACAGTTGGAGCGGGCACTCCAGGTGACTTTGACGGACCAAGACCAGGCTCACCTGCGAGAATATGCGAGCGGGTTGCCCCAACACCTGGTGACAAGCCCCGATGAGACAGGGGAGAAAAGAGTGTGATGAACGAGCAACAGGAAAAGCGAATAATCGAGATTCCCGACTTTTTGACGGTGCGCCAGCTGGCCGAGTTGACTCAAGTCAGCCCCATTGTCGTCATCAAAGAGTTGATGAACGCCGGCGTTATGGCGAACATCAACCAACAGATAGATTACGAGACGGCCGCAATCGTGGCCCAGGAAATGGGGTTCGAGCCTAAAGAAGAGGTGTCGCTCGCCGCCGAAGAGACGCTCGAAGAAGGCCCGACGCTGCTCTGGGAGCGCCTCTACGCCAACGAAGACCCGGCGAAACTCAAACCGCGCCCCCCCGTCGTCACCGTCCTGGGGCACGTTGACCACGGCAAAACATCGCTGCTGGACGCAATTCGCCACGCCGACGTGGTGGGCGGTGAGGCCGGCGGAATCACGCAGCACATCGGCGCTTATCAAATCGAGCACAATGGCCGGAGCATCACATTCCTGGATACCCCTGGACACGAAGCCTTTACGGCAATGCGCGCACGGGGCGCCCATACCACCGATATAGCCATCCTGGTCGTCGCCGCAGACGACGGGGTAATGCCTCAGACGGTCGAAGCCATCAACCACATCCGGGCTGCCCGTGTGCCCATCATCGTCGCCCTGAACAAGATAGACAAACCAACCGCTCAACCGGAGATGGTAAAGCAGCAATTAGCCGAAATGGGACTGACCCCCGATGATTGGGGCGGAACCACGTTGTGCGTGCCTGTCTCGGCTAAACAAAAGACCGGCCTGGACGACCTGCTGGAAGCCGTCCTCCTCGTCGCCGATTCCACCGAAATCAAAGCCAATCCTGACCGGGCTGCGTTGGGCACGGTGCTGGAAGGGCGGTTGGAGCGCACGCACGGCGCGACGGCTACCGTCCTGGTGCAGAATGGGACTTTGCGCACCGGCGATACCGTGGTCGCCAAACTGGCCCACGGGCGCGTGCGCCGGATGCTCGACGAGGCCGGAAAGCCGGTCCAGGAGGCACTGCCTTCGACACCGGTGATAATCCTGGGTCTCTCCGGCGTGCCGGAGGCGGGCGAGTTCTTCAAAGTCGTGAAAGACGAGCGCACAGCGCGGGCCATCGTCGCCAGGCGCAAGGCGGAAATCGCCGCTCGATCCGTCAAACCTGCGCCGGTCTTTACCCTCGACGATTTTTCCAGCCGCATCAGGGAGGGGCAGGCCAAAGAACTCGCCCTGATAGTCAAAACCGACGTCCAGGGTTCGATTGAACCAATCGTCAACTCGTTGAAAAAATTGGGCAGCGACCTGAAAGAAGATATCAAAGTCAACGTCATACACGCTGCCGCCGGTAACATCAGCGAGTCGGACATCAACCTGGCAATTGCCTCCCACGCCATCGTCGTTGGCTTCCAGGTGCAGCCCGATTCTGCCGCCCGCCGTATGGCCGAGAGAAATGGGGTAGACATCCGCACCTATGACATTATTTACAAATTGGTGGACGAAGTGGACAAGGCGCTCAAGGGGCTGCTGGAACCGACTTATGAGGATGTGACAATCGGCGCGGCCGAGGTGCGGGCCACTTTCAAGGTTCCCAAAATCGGCGTCGTTGCCGGATGTTATATCCGTGAGGGAGAAGCGCGGCGCAACTCTCGCGCCCGGGTTCTGAGAGGCGGGGAACAACTCTACGATGGACACGTTGCCTCACTCAAGCGATTCGAAAAGGATACTCGGACGGTCCGGAGCGGGTTCGAGTGCGGCGTGGGGCTGGATGATTTCAACGATTTTGCCGTCGGCGACGTGATCCAATTTTACGTCAAGGAACGGCAGCAAGTCTAGCTGAACTAGAATGAGCAAGAAATATCAACGCCGGGTCTCTGACATGATTCGCACTCACCTGATGGATCTGTTGGAGCGTAAAGTCAATGACCCGCGCTTACAAATGGTCACAATCACCGACGTGGTTATCACACCTGACACAATCCGCGCCGATGTGCACTTCAGCGTGTTAGGCGGAGCGGAGGAGCGCGCAGCGGCGCAGGCCGGCCTGGATAGCGCGGCCGGCTGGCTGCGGCGCGAGGTCGGGCGGCGGATGCGGTTGCGCAACACCCCCGAATTGGTTTTCCATTATGATCCATCGTTGGAGCATGGCGAGCACATCGCCGGCATACTCCAGGAATTGGGGTTGAGTGACACAGAACACGGCGCTGAAGCAAGCCAGTAGGCTCATCCAATCGGCCTGCTGTCCTCTGTTGATATGTCACGTTGCCCCCGACGGGGACGCCCTCGGCAGTCTGACCGGTTTGGGGAACGCTCTGCGCCGCATGAGGCTCAAGCCAACCCTGGCCTGCTCTGACCCCGTGAACGCCCGTTTCGATTACATCCCCGGCATCGGCGCTGTGGTGCAGCAAGTAAATCTCCCCTTTGACCTCGTCATCTCCCTCGACTGCTCCGACCTGAACAGGTTGGGCCATTTCACCCAGACGCCGGGCCTGGGCGACGCGCCGCTGCTCAACATTGACCATCACCTGACCAACACCGGGTTCGGCGACGTCAACATAGTGGATCCCAACGCCTCGTCCACCGCCGAGGTCGTGCTGCGGCTGTTGGATTATATGGGGGTTCCGCTCGACGCCGACATAGCCGTCTCTCTCTTGACCGGCATCGTCTCCGACACGCAGAGCTTTAGCACCAACAACGTCACCGCCCAGGTGATGGAGATTGCGCTGCGGCTGATTCGGGCCGGGGCGTCACTCCCGTACATCGCCCAGCACAGCCTCAATCGTCGTTCCGTCCCTTCGATCCTGCTTTGGGGGGCGGCCCTCTCGCGGGTGCAGGTGAAGGATGGCATAATCTGGACCGACATTCCACTGGACGTGCGTCGCGCGACCGGGGGCGAGGGAAACAGCGACACCGGGCTGGCGAACTTTCTCATCGGCGCCCAAGGGGCGGATGCAGCGGTCGTGTTTTCCGAGCGGGAAGATGGTCGCTTCGAGGTCGGGCTGCGAGCCGCGCCGGGCTTTGACGTGGCCCAGGTGGCGCTCCAATTCGGCGGCGGCGGGCACGCCCTGGCTGCCGGATGCAACCTCCCCGGCCCATTCGACGAGGTGCAGGCCAACGTGTTGGGCGCTCTCCGGGCCAGCCTGGCCCGCCAGCGCGACACGTACCGCTCTACGTAGCCGCCAATCCCGAATCAATCCTCCGCCGGCAGACACACCAGCCTGTTGTTCACAGCGTAAGCGGCCGCCTGGGCGCGGTTTCTGACCCCCAGCCTGGCGAGAATGCTGCGCAAGTGATTCTTGACCGTGTTGCGGGCGATCCCCAATTCGTCGGCTATCTCCTGGTTGGAGTAACCGGACACGATCAGCGCCAAAACATCACACTCGCGGGCCGAAAGCGCGGCCGTGGCGGCTGGCTGCACGGTCGGGCGGCTCTGGTGTGAAAGTTGGTGAAAGAGTTTGCCCGTCATCGCCCGCGAGATGGGAGTCTCCCCCGCAGCCAGGCCGCGCAATTGCTGGAAGAGCGCCTCCGGCAAAATATCCTTGAGCAAGTACCCATCCGCCCCAGCACGCACGGCGTCTGTCAGGTCTTGCTCATCTTCGGAAACGGTCAACATCACTACCCGCACGCCCGACATCTGGGTCTTGATACGCCGGGTGGCCTCCAGCCCGTCGCACCTGGGCATTCGGATATCCATCAGTACCAGGTCGGGGTGTAACGCTTTCGCCTGCTCAATCGCTTCCAGCCCGTCCGCTGCTTCTCCCACCACGTCGAAATCAGGTTGAGCATCGAGCAGCCGCGCCACTCCCTTGCGGAACAACAAGTGATCGTCCACCAGCAAAATACGCAGCGTTTCCATTGTCCATCAACTATACACGCAATATGCGGCGCCCCGCACCGGAAAGAGCCGGTGCGGGGTCGAGCGGTTGAAACCGCCCCTGGCGGGCCGTTGGCCGGTCGCCCGCCTGCGCGGGCGGGGCACTGCACCCCGATACGCCGTGGGGCGCATAGCCCCCAATGCCGCCTGCCCCAGCGCCGCCTGTTCACGGCGGCGCACCGCACCGGAAAGAGCCG
>CAYNVC010000048.1:0-5862 GCA_964400615.1 uncultured Anaerolineales bacterium
TATCTCATTCTGTACCGACGGTGCTTGCTTTCCTTTCTCAATCCGCTGTCTTTTCCCCTGTTCGTTGTCTCTGGAACCAATCCAGTGTGCGCTGCAATCCTTCCTCGAGGCGTATCTGCGCCTCGAACCCCAGCACATCGCGGGCGCGGGTGATATCCGGCACGCGGCGGCGCGTCTCTTCAAAGTGGGGGCCGAAAGCGGAGGTATAAGGCAGGTGAACGATCTCGGAACTAGAGCCGGTCACACGGATGATCAACTGTGCCAACTCGTTGACACTCGTCTCCCGGTTGGAGCCGATGTTAAAGACCTGACCGGCGGCCTCTGGAACCGTCGCCGCCAGCATCGTCCCCCTGATGGTGTCGGCGACGTAGGTAAAGCAGCGGGTTTGCTCTCCGTTGTCGTATATAGTCAGCGGTTCCCCTTGCAGCGCCTGGGTGATGAACCTGGCGATGACGCTGCCGTACCCACGCGGATCGAGCCGGGGGCCGTAAGCGTTAAAGTAGCGCACGGCTGCGACGGGCAACCCCTTTTTGGCATAGGCCAGGGCAAAATACTCGTCAATCGCTTTGGCGTCCGAGTACGACCAGCGGCCCACGATAGTCGAGCCGAGGACGCGGTCGTCGTCCTCGCTGAGCGGCACGGCGGTGGATTTGCCATAGACCTCGGAACTGGAAGCGACGACGGCCTTGACCCAATATTTGAAAGCCAGCTCGAGCACGTTTTCCGTGCCGCGCACGTTGGTGACGATGGTTCCCAGCGGGTCTTCGACGACGTACTTGGGACCGACGACGGCAGCCAGGTGATAGATCAAATCGGCCCGGCGGACGAGCCGCTCCAACGTGCCGACGTTGAGGATGGAATCGTTGACAAAGTGAAAGCGGTTGCTCGCCAGGTGGTGCTGGATGTTGCTGGCCTTACCCACGGAGAGATTATCTATGACGGTGATTTCGTGTCCCTGCTCCATCAACACGTCTATCAAATTGGAGCCGATAAAACCAGCACCGCCGGTGACGAGAATTTTCATAATTTGAACTTCTCCATTGTCTGGAACAGATTGCCCGGCTTGCCGGGGACGCCCCTGTGCATCCAGGGCATCTTGCCTCGTGAGGGGGAACATCGTGCAACGTCAGTGTATCTTACATCAAATATCCGAAAAATCAAGCAGGGTGTCGCCGGGCCAGCGCTCGATAGACGCGCCGGGTCTCTTGGGCAGTTCGCTCCCACGAGAACCGCGCCGCCTGGGATAATCCTCGTGCTCGCGTCTCCTCTTGCAACGCGGCATCTCGCAAGAGGCGACGGGTAGTCTCGATTATCTCTACAACGTCGCCTGGGTCCAAGTACAGAGCCGCCTCCCCGGCAATCTCTGGTATGGATGACGTGTTGCTGCACACCACCGGCGTGCCGCAGGCCATCGCCTCCAGCACCGGCAGCCCAAAGCCCTCGTAGAGACTGGGAAAAACGCACGCCTGCGCCCCGGCATAGATGGCCGGCAGGTCGGCGTCCGGGACGTAGCCGGGGAAGATGACCGCCTCACGCACCGGCGACTGCTCCAGGCGGGTGAAAAAGTCGTCGTAGAGCCACCCGCGCCGGCCCACGATGACCAACCCGTCGCTCAACCCATCGGCGTGGATGGCCTCGAACGCTTCCAGCAACCGGGCCAGGTTCTTGCGCGGCTCGATTGTGCCGACAAAGAGCAGATACCGCTCCGGCAGGTGGTAGCGGGCGCGGACGGCGGCCACCAGGTCGGCAGGCTGGGGACGGAAGCGCGGGTCGGCGGCCTCGTGGACGACGGTGACTTTCTCCGGCGGCAGTCCGTAGGCAGCGACCAGGTCACGTTTGGTGCACTCGGAAATGGCAATGACATGGCCGGCGCGGCGGCAGTAAAGTGGCATCGTCGCGTTGAGATACCAGCGGTTGAGCGGTTTGTGGTGCTGAGGCAGGTGGCGAAAGATGAGGTCGTGGACGGTGAGCACGGTGGGGACGGAGCGCAGCGGCAGCAGGAGGTGTTCGGTGGCGTGAAAGAGTGTCGCGCCGGGGATGAGGCGGTCAAAGCCGAGGCGGGCCAACTGTCCCAGCCAGACGGAGGTGCGCCAGGGCTTGTAGCCCAGTGCGACGGTGCGGGCGGGGAGGTGCTCCAACCCCGGCAGCGGCTCCACCCCCCGCTCGCGGTTGTAGAACAGCCCGTACAGATCGGGGTTGGCGGCGACGAGGGCGCGGGTCAGGCCGGCGGCGTAGCGGCCCAGTCCGGCGCGGCGGTGGACTGCGGCGGAGATGTCAATGTATATCATGACCTACAAATGTTCCTTGATCGCCAACGCGACGGCGCGGGGTATGCCCGGTACAGCGGCCAGTTGCTCGACGCTGGCGGCGCGGATATTTTCAATCGAGCCAAACGCTTTGAGGAGCGATTTGCGCCGCACCGGCCCGACGCCGGGGATGCCGTCCAATTGGGAGGCGACTCCCGCCCGCCGTCTCCGCTGGCGGTGGTGGGTGATGGCAAAACGGTGCGCCTCGTCCCGCACCCGCTGGAGCAGGAACAAGCCCTGGGAGCGGCGCGGCAGCAGAACCGGTCTGGCCCGCCCCGGCAGAAATATCTCCTCCTCCCGTTTTGCCAGCCCGGCCACCGGAACCTGCCCAAACAGATCGAACTCGCGCAACACCTCGACCGCCACGCTCAACTGTCCCTTGCCCCCGTCCACGATCAGCAAATCGGGCAGCTTGGCCCAGCCCTTGATGTCCCGCCGGCCCAGTTTGTCCCCCGCCGCAGCGGCCTGCCAGCGGCGGAAGCGGCGCTCCAACACCTGGCGCATACTGGCGTAATCGTCCGGCCCCTCAACGCCGCGCACGTTAAAGCGGCGGTAATCCGATTTGCGCGGCACGGCGTGGACAAAAACGACCATGCTGCCGACGATCTCGGCCCCTTGAGTCGTAGAGATGTCGTAACACTCGATCCGCACCGGCGCCGCGGGCAGGTTCAACGCCTCCTCCAACTCTGCCAGCGCCTGCTCGTGCTTGTGAGCGTCGGCCTGCCATTGGGTGCGCAGGGAGGCCAGCGTCTCGGCGGCGTTCTCGGCCGCCAGCGTCACCAACTCGCGCTTTTGACCGCGCCGGGGCACGCGGAGCGTCACTTTGGCTCCCCGCTTTCCCCTCAGCCACTGCTCGATGATCAACACCTCTTCGATCTGCTCCGGCAGCAGCACCTCCGGCGGGACGTAGGCGGCCTCCTCGTAGAACTGTTTGAGGAAAGCGGCCATCACGTCCCGCTCCTCCTCGTCCTGCGTGCCCTCCAGCACAAAATACTCCCGTCCCAGGAGCTTGCCGCCCCGGATAAAGAAAACCTGGACGCAGGCGTCTCCTTCCTCGCGGGCAAAAGCTATCACGTCCTGGTCGCCCCCGGTCGAGGAGACGATCTTTTGCTGCTCGACGACCCGCTCCACGGCGCGGAGTTGGTCGCGCAGCAGGGCGGCCTGCTCGAACCTCAGTTCTTGCGCCGCCGCCCGCATGCGCTGCTCCAACCCGGCGACTACCTCCTCGCTGCGCCCTTCGAGGAAGCGGGCCAGGTCCAGGATCGTCGCCCGGTACTCTTTTTGCGTCACCGCGCCGATGCACGGCCCCAGGCAGAGTTTGATGTCGTAATACAGGCAGGCCCGTTCGTCCTGCCCGCTGATCGCGCGGTTGCAGGTCAGGTACGGGAACGATTTGCGCAGCAGGTCGAGCGTCTGGCGGACGGCGGCCGACGAGGTAAAGGGGCCGAAATAGCGCCCCCCGTCCTGCTCCATCCGGCGGGTGATGAGCACCCTGGGGAACGGGTCGCCCCAGGTGATCTTGATGTAGGGATACCGTTTGTCGTCCTTGAGACGGACGTTGTAGCGGGGGCGGTGCTGCTTGATCAGGTTTGCTTCCAGAATCAATGCCTCTAACTCGGAGTCGGTGACGATGAACTCGAGATCGGCGATCTCGGAGACAATGGCGCGTACTTTGGGGTTTTCCTGAGCGGAGGTTTGAAAGTAGGAGCGCACGCGGTTGCGCAGGTCAACCGCCTTGCCCACGTAGATGACCGCGCCGTCGGCGTCGTGCATCAGGTAGACGCCCGGCTTGCGGGGCAGGGTTGCGACCTGGCTGTTGATGTGGTCTGATACGTCAATCATCTGGCATTGGATTGTTGGGAGGGGAACAGGTTGCGGTGTGAAATTTCGGCGTGCATCCGGTGTATTGTAGCATCACCGGAGGGTTTTGACAATTTTCACGGCAGCACCCGCACCCTGGTCAAGAGTTGGTAGTTGAACAGCATCTCCCCCTGGGCGGAGACGACCGGCAGGTGGACGAAATCCCCCCCCTCCTGCACGTACACCACCACCTGCACGTCGTAGACGCCGGGCGGGACGTCCCCCACCACGAGCGTGTGGGTGTCCGTCACCAGGCGGCCCGGCTCCCAGGTGGTCGTCGGCGCGGCTCCCCCGGCCGGCCAACTGTCGTGCTGGGCCGCCTTGACCTGCGCGGCGTCAATCAACTGGGTCGAGACGGTGTAATTGACCTCCATCTCCCGCAAGCCACGCCAGTACAGGGTCAACGTGACCGTCTCGCCGGGCCGCACGACGCGCCGCGAGAGGTCGTATCCAGCCATCTCCATCCGGTCGGCAAAGTTGACCGCGCTGGGGTTGGGCAGGTCGCCCGGAAGTGGCCGCACCTCGATCCGCCCAAAGCGGACGTTGTCGCCGCCGCCGACGGGCAGCCGCTCGCCGCTGCTCTCCTCGTACACCCCCACCTCGATCTGGGCCAGGTCGGGCGCGTAGGCGGTGGCGGGGAGGCGGAGGACGTACCGGTCGGCCCAGGCGTAGCCCGGCTCGAGCCAGGTCGTCGAGAGCAGCCCCAGGCCGGGGAAGGTGTCCCGCTGCGCTATCGGCAGGTCGCCCGCGCCCAAGAGATGTACAAAGACGGTGTGATCCCGTTCCGTCGGGGCGAGCGATTCCCAGTAGAGCGTCACCTGCGCCTGCCCGCCCGGCTCCACCGTCTCCGTAGGCAAGTCGTATCCCAGGAGGCGCAGCGCCGTGCCGAAATCGTCCCCCAGCGGGTGCGGGATGGCGGCGATTTGAGACCTGGTCAGTGGACGGGGCAGAGCGTAGGCGGGCCGGATCCAGAGCCAGGGGGCCAGCGTCGCCAGGGTCAACAGGAACGCAGCAAAGGCCGCCACGGGCCACCTGGCCCAGCGCGAGGGGAACCAGCCCGCGATTCCCAGCACCAGCAGCAGCGACCAGACGGGGAGGGCGGCAAAGATCAACCGGCCCTGGGATGACCAGGTGATAGAGGCCCATCGCGCCCAGGGGACGAGGACGCCGAGACCCCAGAGGAGGCAGAGGGCGAATTGCGAATGGCGAATGGCGAATGGCGAATGGCGAGATGTAAAACGTAATGCGTAATGCGTAACCAGGCCGAGTGCTGCTATTATCACGGTGGCGTTGAGCACAGTATAGGCCCAGGCGGGCAGGGGGACGTTGAGGCCGCCGAAATTGCCCCAGTACCCGGCGGCAAAGCTGTACCGCTCGCGCCACAGTTGGGCCAGGTCGGCGGGCACGTCCCGCTGACCCAGGATTTGGATGAACACGTCCAGGCCAAAGAGGTCGCCGTAGAGTTGCAGGTTGCGCCAGAACCACCACCCGGCGACCGCCAGGAACGGCAGCAGCGTCGCCAGCCCGCCGGTGATGAACTCGCGCCAGGAGCGGAGCCGCCAGGCCCGCCAGGCGACGACCAGCGCGGTCAGAACGGTCAGCGCCAGCGAACTGGTCTTGGTCAGCGCGGCCAGGCCGAGCACCAGGCCCAATAAACAATGACCAATAAACAATGACCAATGACCAATGTCCAATG
>CAYNVC010000048.1:5962-8475 GCA_964400615.1 uncultured Anaerolineales bacterium
CCAATGTCCAATGTCCAACTTGCCACTTGCGTACTTGCTCATCAGCAGCAGCGCCAGGCTGCACAGGGGCACGACCAGGGCGTCGTTGTTGACCGAGGCGGAGATGAAAACGTACATCGGGGTAAAGGCGTGCACCGCCGCCGCGCCCAGCGCCAGGTAGGGGTGCTCCGGCAGCAGCTCGCGCCCGATGAGGTAGGTCAGAGCGACCGCCGCCGCGCCCATCGAGACGGAGAGAAGGCGGATGATGTGGATCGCCAGCACCGTCCCGCGCCAGGGGAACGATTCCAGCGCCGGGTCGTGGACGACCAGGTTGACGTTGCCGTCGGGGGTAGCGCCGGGGTCAACGTGGGGATTGAGGTGGCGCACCGTCTCCAGGTCGGAGGTATCTATCCAGCAGGTCGCCAGCGCGGCGACGAAATAATAGAGCGGCGGCTGGCTGCCCTCTTGCCGCCAGGCGGTTTCCACGCCCGGCTCTTGCACCGGCAGCGCCCAATTGTCGGCGATGTACTCGACCATTGGGTAATGCCACTTTTCGTCCGAGGCCTCGAACGGCGGGACGACGACGCTATAGACTGTGCCCAGGAGAACAAAAAGGGCCAATATGACGATCAATATGTTTCTGGTTTTCACCTTCTTTACCCTGTAATGAGGATTGCTCGCCGGCCACTTTTGGGTTGTGCTCCCCTCAGAGCAAAACCTCGCACGACGCTCAAGAGGAGTAGCCGCACCCAACGCTGGGTGAAGTATACCCCTGTCCTGGTTCTGCCGCAAATTTGGGGGCAGCCCGGCAAAATTTAGAGGGGATGGCAACGAGCGAATTGCAGCAACCGCGCGGAAGGCATTGCCTCAGCCGTGCACCTGTGGTATACTAACCCCAAGTCGGTACACACGTTCACACGAGAAAAAACTCAACCTATGGCTTGAACGAGAAATCACAAACACCACATACTCTCGTTCGGGCCATCATTATTTTATCCCAAGGAGAAACGATTATGGCACGATTGCACGAGTATCAAGGAAAATCGCTCCTCGAGCAGGCCAGACTCAACGTGCCGGTGGGGCGTGTGGCGAACACACCGGAGGAAGCGCACGCCGTCGCCACCGAGATCGGCAAGCCGGTGATGGTCAAGGCGCAAGCCTGGGTGACGGGGCGGGCGAATATGGGGGGCATCAAAAAGGCCGCCACGCCCGACGAGGCTGCGGCAGCCGCCAAAAGTATGCTCGGTATGAAAATCAAAGGCTTTACGGTCGAGCAGGTGCTGGTGGAGGAGCAACTGGACATCACGCGCGAGTTCTACGCCGGCGTGATCGTTGACGACCGGGAGCAAGCGCCGCTGATAATGTTTTCCAGCGTCGGCGGCACCGGCATCGAAGAGATCGCCGCCGAGAACCCGGAAAGCGTCGCCAGCCTCCACGTGGATATCCAGTTCGGGCTGCAAGATTACCAGGCCCGCGACCTGGTGCGCCGGACCGGCCTCTCCGGGCGGTTGCAGCGGGATTTGGGCGGGCTGCTGGTCAAGCTCTACGACGTGGCCCGCACCTACGAGGCCCGCGCCGCCGAGATCAACCCGCTGGTGCAGACCAGCGACGGCAAGCTATACGCCGCCGACTGCCGCGTCACGGTGGACGATTACGCCGTCTTTCGCCACCCAGACCTGGGGATCGAGATCGCCCGCGAGTACGACCGCCCGCCCACCAAATTGGAGCAGATTGCCTACGCGGTGGAGGCGAGTGACTATCGCGGCACTTTTTATTTCATCCAGATGGCGCAAGATTTCGAGGAAGGGGAGGGGTACGTTGGCTTTCACGGCGCGGGCGGCGGCGGCTCGATGATGAGTATGGACGCCGTGCTGCGCCAGGGGTACAAGTTGGCGACTTTTGTGGATACCTCCGGCAACCCGCCCGCCAGCAAGGTCTACCGGGCGGCGCGGATCGTGCTCGCCTCCGGCCCGGTGGACGGGTACTTTGGCTCCGGGTCTGGCGTCGCCAGCCAGGAGCAATTCTACTCGGCGCGGGGGCTGTTCAAAGCGTTTCTGGAAAAACACCTTGCCGTCCCCGTCGTCATCCGGCTGGGCGGCAACTCGGAGGATAGAGCGGTCGAGATTCTGGAGCAACTGAACGGGCGCATCCCCGCCCCGGTCGAAGGGTACAAGAAGGACGATTCACCCGATTTCTGCGCCCAACGGCTCGACGCGCTGATCAAAGCGAACGAGTTGCGCGACGTTCCCGCGCCTCAGCCCCGCCCAGAGCCGCAGCAGCCGTACAGTTTCGAGACCGTCACCGGCGGCACGGTCACGTTCGATCATAGTATCTGCGCCACCTGCGAGAGCAAGGTCTGCATTCAAGAGTGTGCCCGCCACATCCTCTCGCTCGACCAGGGGCTGCCGGTGCTCAACATCAGCCGCGAGGAAGCGGCGCGAGGGCGCTGCGTCGAGTGCCTGGCATGCGAGGTGGATTGCCTCCTCTATGGCGCGGGCGGAGGGCACGTCGAGCTGCCGATACCGGGGTTGGAT
>CAYNVC010000048.1:8575-11289 GCA_964400615.1 uncultured Anaerolineales bacterium
CAAGTGGAGGTCACTTTATGTCTATTTTGATAGACCAAACCAAACGAGTTTTGGTGCAGGGAATCACCGGGCGGGAGGGAATGGCCCGGACGAAATTGATGGTCGGTTACGGCACGCAGGTCGTGGCCGGCGTGACGCCCGGACGGGGCGGGCAGGAGGTCGAAGGCATCCCTGTCTTTGATACCGTCGCCGAGGCGTGGGAAAACGTGGGTGAGATAGATATCAGCGTGCTCTTTATCCCCGCCCCGCTGGTGCGCAGCGCGGCCCTGGAAGCGATTGACGCCGGGGTCAAGCTGCTGGTCATCGTCCCCGACCGGGTTCCCATCTATGACGTGCTCGTCATCGCCCGGCGGGCCAAAGAGACCGGGGCGCGGTTCATCGGCCCGAACACGCTGGGCGTGCTCAGCCCCGATAAGGCAGTGCTGGGGATGATCGGCGGGCGGGCCGCCTCCGCCAAATCCTGGTTCTTCCAGGGGCCGGTGGGGGTCGCCTCCCGCAGCGGCGGCATCACCTCTTCGATGGCCTATTACCTGGCGCGGGAGGGGATCGGCGCGACGACGCTGGTCCACGTCGGCGGCGACGCGGTGGTCGGGCTGCCCCACCCGGAGGTGATGAAGCTGTTCGAGCGGGACCCGGACACCAAAGCGGTGGTCATGTTCGGCGAGATCGGCACCAGTCAGGAGGAGATGGTCGCCGACCTGATCGAGGAAGGGGCGTTCACCAAGCCGCTGATCGCCTACATCGGCGGGAAGGCGGCCAAGAGCGGCACCCGCTTCTCCCACGCCGGGGCCATCGTCGAGGGTGGACGCGGCACTTATGAGGGCAAGGTCGAACGGCTGCGCGAGGTCGGCGCGACGGTGGTAGAAGGGTTTATGGACCTGCCCCAGGCGACCAAAGAGGTGCTGGCGCGGATAGGAGCGTGATATGGCCGTTCCTTCCATCTCGCACGACCGCAGCGAGGAATCGTTGGAAGCCAAAGCCCGCTGGTTCCAATCCCTCTCGCTCGAGGAGCGGATGGATTTGTTGTGCGAGTTTACCGATTTGATGCTGGCACTCAACCCGGACATAGCGAGGCAAAAGGATGCTCAACCAGTTGAAGGACGTGTTCTCGTCCTGGAACTAGAGGAGACAAAATGACCGAACAAACCTGGTCTCAACCAATTACAAAGATCGAACCGAACAAGGTGGCCGTGCGCGGCTACCGGATTGACGAACTGATGGGCCGTATCCCATTCGCCCACGTCGTTTACCTGGTGCTCAAGGGGGAACTGCCCACCGAACCGCAGGGGCGGGTGATGGACGCCATCCTCGTCTCCAGCGTGGATCACGGCGCGACGCCTCCCTCGGTGCTGGCGGCGCGGACGGTCGCTTCCGGCGGCGCACCGCTGACCACCGGCATCGCGGCCGGCATCATGACCATCAATCGCCACCACGGCGGAGCCATCGAGGGCTGTATGCGTGTGCTCAAGGAGGCGGTCGCCCGCAAGCGGGAAAAAGGACAGGACGCCATTACCGCCGCCCGCGAGTTGGTCGCCGAGTACCGGGCGCAAAAGAAACGCATCCCCGGCTACGGACACCGCTTTCACACCGAGGACCCGCGCACGGTCAAACTGTTCGCCATCTGCGAGCGGGAGGGCGTGGCCGGCGAGTACGTCGAGATGGGCGGCGCTATCCGCCAGGCGATGAAAGAGACGCTGGGAAAAGACCTGCCGATGAACGTGGATGGGGGAATCGCCGCCGTGCTGTGCGAGTTGGATTTTCCACCCGAAATGGGGAACGGCATCTTTGCCATCTCGCGCACGGTGGGGCTGACCGCGCACGTGTTCGACGAGATCACCGCCCAGCGGCCCATGCGGCGCATTTCACCGACGGCGCAAGAGTACAGTGGGCCGGAGGAGAGGTCTCTGTGATCTGTGACGAGGGGATGAGGGGATGGGGAGACAAGGGGACAAGGGGACAAGGGGACGAGGAGACAAGGGGACGAGGAGACAAGGGGACAAGGGGACGAGGAGACAAGGAGACGAGGAATGAGAGAGCGACTTTTAGAGTTGATACCGGAATTTGATTTGATCGAGGACGCCGGGTTGCGGGAAAAGTGCTTGCGGACCTGGGAGGCGGCAATGGAGGAGAGCGGTTGGACGCCGGACGCGCTGGCCGGGATGCCTTTTACGCTGCTGATCAATCCCTGCCCGGCCTCTTACATCGAGCACATCCGCGCCGTGACGCTGACCGCGCTGCGGGCCGCCCAGGTGTTCGAGGAGATATACGGCGAGCGATTGCCGGTCAACACAGATTACTTGATCGCCGGCGGGCTGCTGCACGACATCGGCAAGCTGCTCGAATACGAGAACCGCGCCGACGGCGTCACCGTGCAGACCTACGAGGGCAAGCTGTTGCGCCACCCATTCACCGGGATGGAGCTGGCAGCCCGTTTTGGCCTGCCCGCGGAGGTGCAGCACATCATCGCCGCCCACGCCGGCGAGGGGGACAAGGTCATCCGCACCACCGAGGCCACCCTGGTCAACCACGCCGACTTTATGAGCTTTCACTCCCTCAAGCGGCAGGGGCAGGACAAGAACCTGGCGGCAAGGATGGGCACGTAGTACGTAATCGGGAGCAAACTCTGAATGCCAACTGTACACGGCATCTCTGGCCCATACCGAATCTTTTTCTACAGTTTCGATTGCAACGAACCCATGTCCACGTCAGGCGTG
>CAYNVC010000049.1:0-7275 GCA_964400615.1 uncultured Anaerolineales bacterium
CAAAGCCCGAATCTGTTTGATCAGTCGCGGGAAGTTATACTTTTACGGATCCTTATCCTTGCTTTTTCTTGACTTTGTGGCTTTTGTACATATAATGTGACCATTCACGGGCACAGATTTCATGCCTGCCCGTTATCACAATTCAGGATACCGCCTTGGGGTGTGGGGGAGAGAGCGCCGGCACAGGCGCTCACCGAAGGGGCAAGCTGACGCGGCAGGCTGGCCGGGCTGGCGAAACTCTCAGGTCGCTGAACTTCACACCTCGGCACCCCTGGAAAGTCCATTGGACATCTGGCGCCGAAGGGGCAAATCCCGGTAGCTGTGGGATGAATCTCTCAGGTTGGTAGACAGGGGACGCACAGCCAGCTCTAACTGTGCGTCCCGTTTTTTATCACCAGGAGAGAAAAAGGAGTGTGTCCCAATGCGATCTAGTGACTTTCTCGTTCGCTCCGATTTGGAGCAAATTGCGCCATTTGTATCCGATCTAATCCACTGGGAGGAGGAGCGCCAGGCCCGTAAGCTGATTCTCATCCCCTCTGAATCGGTCGCCCCTCGTGCTGTCCGCCAGGCGCTAGGTTCTGTCTTTCAGAACGTCTACGCCGAAGGATACCCCCCGCTGCGGATGACCCGCGACCCGGAGGAACGTCTGCGGGACGTGCCCTGGCAGTTGGCTTTTTACCGCCGTTACGCCGACCGCCGTTTCTACAAGGGCGTGGATTACGTTCACTTTGTCGAGTGTCTGGCCCAGCGGCGCTGCGCCGAGGCATTTGCCCACGGTACTATAAAGCCGGAGCACATTCACGTCAACGTCCAACCCCTCTCCGGTTCAGCGGCCAACCTGGCCGTTTACTGGGCGCTGATGGAGCCGGACGACACGTTGATGGGGTTGGATCTCTTCCAGGGCGGCCACCTGACGCATGGCTCCGAGTTCAACATCTCCGGCCAGCGCTACCGGGTGGTTTCCTACGGCGTCGATCCCCAGACGGAACGGCTGGATTACGACCGTATCCGCGATATGGCGCGCGAGTACCGCCCCAGGGTGATCGTCGCCGGGTATACCTCTTATCCCTGGGCGCCGGATTGGGAGGCGTTCCGTTCCATCGCCGACGAAGTGGGCGCTTTCCTGCTGGCCGACATCTCGCACGCCGCCGGGATGGCCGCGGCCGGGGTCTACCCTAATCCGGTTGGTCTGGCTCACGTGACGACCTCGACCACGCACAAGACCATCTGCGGCCCGCGTGGCGCGGTGATCATGACCACCGACGAGGAGTTGGCGCAAAAGATCGACATGGCGATTTTCCCCGGCGAGCAGGGCGGCCCCCACGTCAACAAATTCGCCGCGCTGGCGGTGGCTTTCCGTATCGCTCAGACAGACCAGTTCCGCGCCTTGCAGCGCCAGATCGTCGCCAACGCCCGTGCCCTGGCGGAATCGCTCCAAAAGCGGGGCCTGCGGCTGGCCTATGGCGGCACCGACACTCATCTTTTGCTGATTGATCTCAAATCTGTCCCCTCCGACACCGGCTTTCCGGTCTGGGGTGAGCCAGCCGTGCGTATCCTCGATCTGGCCGGGATCGTGGCGAACAAGAACACCATCCCCGGCGATACAGAGACCTCGCTGGCGACCGGTATTCGCCTGGGCACGCCCTGGGTCACGCAGCGTGGCCTGGACGAGGCCGATATGGACACGCTGGCCGGGTTGATTCAGCGCCTTTTGACCAGCATCAAACCGTTTGCCTACAATGGCCTCATCGGCACACTGCCGCGCGGCAAGACCGAGTTGGACGTGTTGGAGGAGGTGCGGCAGGGAGTGGCGGAACTGGCGGGCAAGGCCGGGGTTGATTTCATTTACGAGCAACAGGGAGGCAAGGAGACGAGGGGACAAGGAGACAAGGGGACGGGGGGGCTGCGCGTCACCGGGTGGCGGGCGCGGCAGTTTGTACAGCAGGTCGTCACCGCGAACGTGGCGCAGCTCGCCGTGGGTGAATCTATCGCTGCTTATATGCTCGACCGGCGCGGCCAACTGATGGACGAGGTGACGGTGGCGCGGGAGGAGCGGGACGAGTGGGGGCGGGACGTGTACCTGGTGACGCCGACGGCCCAGAACGCCGCTCAGGTAACACGCTGGTTGCGTGGCCTGGCCGATGGGTACGTCTTGTTCGACGACGATGACCTGTTCCGCAAGGTGGAGGGGCCGGTGATCGTCGAGGAGATTTTGGGACAGGGGACAAGGGGGCAAGGAGACAAGGGGACAAGGGGGCAAGGAGACAAGGGGACAGGGGGAGCAGGGTTGTTCGCGGCTCATCCTGAGCGGTTCGATTTGAGCAAGCCCTATTTTGTGGGGCAGGCGCATTTGAATTCCCTCGCGCCCGACGTGGAAAAGAAAGAGTGGCGTTGGCAGGAGCCGGGTGGGCCGCTCAAGCGCACTCCCCTGCACGAGACCCACGAGAAACTGGGGGCCAAACTGGTTCCCTTTGCCGGGTGGGATATGCCGGTCTGGTACACCTCGGTGAGCGAGGAGCATCACGCCGTGCGGGAGGCGGCCGGCCTGTTCGACGTGGCCCACATGGGCGCTTTCGAGATCGAAGGGGAGCACGCCACCGCTTTTCTGGATACGGTCTGCTCCAACTATGTCGCCTGGCTGGAGGACGGGCAGTCCTGTTACGGCTATCTGCTCGACCCCGACGCGAACGTCATTGACGACGTGATGATCTACCGCCGCCGCGCCGACCTGTACTTGATGGTGGTCAATGCCTCGAACGAGGACAAGGATTGGGATTGGCTGAACGCGGTCAACGAGCGGCGCGTGCTCATTGACCGGGAACGGCCCTGGGTACAGGTGGAGGCGCAGGCGACTCTGCGCAATCTCAAAGACCCGGCCTCCGGCGAGCGGCAGAAGCGGGACATTGCTCTGCAAGGCCCGGCTTCCCTGGCGACCTTGCAGGCCATGACCGGCGACCCTGAATTGAAGGCCGCGCTGGCCCGCGTCCGCCGCACCGACCTGATCGAGTGCGAGTTGGCCGGCATCCCGCTGGTCATCGCCCGCACCGGCTACACCGGCGAGGAGTGGGGGTACGAGATTATGGTCCACCCCGACGACATCGTCCGGTTGTGGGATGCGATTCTGGAAGCGGGCGCTCCCCTGGGGGTAAAGCCGGCCGGCCTGGCCGCCCGCGATTCGACCCGCACCGAGGCAGGGCTGCCGCTCTACGGCCACGAGTTGGCCGGGCCTTTTGAAATCTCTCCCATCGAGGCCGGATTCCCCGGTTACGTCAAGTATCACAAGCCCTTTTTCGTCGGGCGGGACGTGCTGCTGGCCCGCGAGGCGAGCCGCAGCCGGGAGGTGATCCGCTTCCGGATCAACCAAAAGGGGGAGCGGATGCCCCACACCGGCGATCCGGTGGTCAACAAAAAGGGAAAGCAGATCGGGCAGGTGACCAGTTGCTCCATTGATAGCGCGGGCTACTTGCTGGGGCTGGCGATAGTCGAGAAGCGGTACAACGTCCCAGAGACCCCCATTGCTATTTTCCCGTTACACGGCAAGTCGTTGGCAGATGCGTTGCTAAAGGGGAAAAAGGTGGCTCTGCCGGTGGATGCGGTGGTGCTGACCCGCTTCCCGGAGCGGGAGGGACGGCGGAGGTTCCTGCCGGGGGGCGAGGACTGACTGTGCTGCCCGGCCCAGCGCCGCCGTGAACAGGCGGCGCTGGGCAAATATCCGCCAGCTCGTTTGAAACACACCCAATTCATATCCTGTCAGGAGATTGTCAGTGAAGAAAAAACAAGTCGCCGATTTGGTTGACCGTTTTATCACGGGATTGCTCAGTGGTGAGATGCTTCTCGCAGAGGGGGAGCGCCTCATCGAACAATTACGCGAATCGTCTGCCCTCGCCGTGTCTTGTGCGGCCGAAATGCTCACTTCCCCGGACGATGAAATCCGTGGCGCTGTGTTCGTGCTGCTGCGCGAGATAGGCGATAAACGGGCCGCGAAGCCGTTGCGGCGCATGCTATCCAAACCGGAATATGATGATGGGGAAAAGTTGACGATTATCCAGACCCTGGATGCGCTGGGTGTGCCGGTTAGCCGGGCGACTTTTTTGCGCACCATCTCTGACCCTGACGCCTTGATACGGGATTCGTTTAAGGAGATGTTGGAGACAATTGACGATCCCGACGTGGTGGCCGGGTTCCTCGCTGTGATGGCCGATTCTCCGCCTGATATGTTATCCCTTTATCTGAGCCAGATGTTGGCTCCCCTGGCCGACCGGAGATTGTTGCTCTTGCTGACCGCCTTGCTCTACCACGATTCCGACGAGGTCATCCTGGCTGCCATAGATGCGCTCGAGCGGCTCAAAGAACCGGCGACCATTCCCCTCCTGGAAGAACGGGCGCAGTATGACCCTTCCCCACAGGTGCGTCACGCTGCCGATAGTGCGGCCCTGCGGCTGATGGCCCGCGTCGGCCCTCCCGATGACAGCGAGTTGGCCTGGCCGTGGGCTGACCCCGCGCCGCTCCCTCTCGCTTACTGTATGCTGTGTACGATGGACGGCAGCGGCGGGCAGGTGTTGCTCGTCTCGCGCAGGCAGCCTGATGACAAGCTGGTTACTCTCGACGTGATGTTTAACGATCACGAGGGTATCAAGGACTGTTTCAGCGTCATCTTGGACGAGCTTGGGCTGGAGGAGATGATGGATACATTTGACGGCGTCGAGTTCGTGGACGTCAGGCTGGAGCGTGCCCGTGACGTGCTGGCGGCTGCGTACCAGGTCACACTCGATGCCCGGCGACGTTGCCCGCCTGCCTTGATGGCGTACTGGGGTTGGCTGAAGGGGGAGGATGATCGTGACCTGGACGAGATACCTCTTCCCTCTCCGGAGCCTGCGCAGCGGGAAGAACTGCTGGCTGACTGTGCGAATCTTTTGAACATGGCCGAGTTTGATTTTTGGTTCTTTAACCCCACCGAGGTGGCAGATTTCATGCCGCGCTATCGTGAGCTGCTGCGTGCACGGGAGGCTGCTCGCGGTCAACCTGCCTACGAAGAATTACTGGACCTGGCTATCGAATCCCTGGTAGACGAAGAATACAAGAGTCTCCTGGAATCCCGGTTGCGTCGCCAGGCATGGCTGCTGGCGCAGGTCTATGAAGACGTGGAGGTGCCTTTGTGGGCCTCGGTCGCTGCTGACGCCCTCCAGGACAATGTCACCGTGGAGCATCCCCTGTTGCGTGAGATGATGGATTACAGTTTTGACAATGCCTGGGAGGGAGAACTTTGAGCCGGGTCATCTCTACCCAGTCGCCGGGCAAGGTGCGCAATCAGCACCGCCGCACAATCGCCGAGGCGTTGCGCCGCTTGAGCCAGAAACCGCGCCTGGACGACGAGGCGCGGGATTTGGCTGCCCTGATCGTCTTTTGTCTGCACGGGATGGCCGATACGGTTGATCAGACCGTCGAAGCCTGGGAGAAGCGGGATTACTGGATGAAAGCCGAGCGTTTCAACGAAGAATGGCGCTGGCTGGAACCGGTCGCCGATGAGTTGAGTGCCGTTATCTACGAGGGGCGTTGGGAGCAATTGCCGGCTGCCCTGGCTCAACTGATGCCCCATTTCGCAGATGTCAAGGTCAAGCAGATGACCCGCAAGCCAGATTTGTGGCGCGGCGCTTACAAAAAGTTCGTTCAAGAGTGATACAAGTCACTTGGGCTGTGTGTCTCTCTGTGATATAATCAGGCTGCTTCAATAATCGAAAAGAAACCAGGTTTTTAGGGGAAAACCTGGTTTCTCGTTTTGCAAATTTTTGATGTGGAGGTAAACACGTGAAACTGCACGAATATCAATCCAAGCGGCTCTTTGCCGCACACGGCGTGCCGATTCCCGATGGAGAGGTCGCCTCGACGCCGGAGGAGGCACGCCGCATCGCCGAGAAACTGGGCGGGCGGGTCGTCGTCAAATCCCAGGTGCTGGTCGGCGGGCGCGGCAAAGCGGGAGGGGTCAAACTGGCCCAAACCCCTGCCGAGGCGGAGAAACTGGCCGGGCAAATCCTGGGGATGGAGATCAAGGGGTTGCCCGTGCGCCAGGTCTTGCTGGACGAGGCCGCCGACATCAGCCAGGAGATCTACCTGGGCATCGTCATTGACCGCGCCGCCCGCAGGCCGGTGATGATGGCCTCTTCCGAGGGTGGCGTCGAGATCGAAGAGGTGGCCCGCACCAATCCCGCAGCGATCATAAAGGTCGCCATTGACCCCTTCCTGGGGCTGCGCGGCTACCAGACGATGGAATTGGGCAAGGGTATCGGCCTGCCGGTGGAGCAGCGCCGCGCGTTCGACCGCATCGCGCGTGGCCTGTACCAGGCGTTCGTGGCCTACGACGCCTCGCTGGCCGAGATCAACCCGCTCGTCGTCACTGCCTCCGGCGATCTGCTGGCGGTGGATGGCAAGATGGTGCTCGACGACAATGCTCTCTTCCGCCATCCGGAACTGGCCGAGATGCGCGACCTGGACGAGGAGACCGAGACCGAGCGGGAAGCACGGCTGTCCGGGTTGAGCTATGTCCAACTCGACGGCGAAATCGGCTGCATGGTCAACGGCGCGGGGCTGGCGATGGCGACGATGGACATCACCAAGCATTTTGGCGGCGCTCCGGCCAACTTTTTGGACATCGGCGGCGGGGCCAAGTCCGACCGCGTGGCTGCCGCGCTGCGCCTCATCCTGGCCGATCCGAACGTCAAAGCGGTGTTGTTCAACATCTTTGGCGGCATCACCCGCTGCGACGAGGTGGCAAAGGGAATCATTGCCGCCTTCGAGGAGGTCAAACCGCAGGTTCCGCTCGTCGCCCGGCTGGTGGGGACGAACGAGGAGGAGGGGCGGGCGGTGTTGCAAGACTCTGGCTACGATCTGATCGCGGCCACCACGCTGGCCGACGCGGCGCAAAAGGCGGTCGCGGCGGCGCGGGGCGAGTTGGGAGCATAGGGAGGCAACGATGTCAATTCTGGTTGATAAGAATACACGGCTGCTCGTGCAGGGTATCACCGGGCGCGAGGGCGAGTTCCATAGCAAGCAAATGATCGAGTACGGCACCCGCATCGTGGCGGGTGTCACCCCCGGCAAGGGTGGGCAGTGGGCCTGCGATGACAAGGTTCCCGTTTTCGACACCGTCGCCGAGGCGGTGGCAGCGACCGAGGCGAATGCTTCCATCATCTACGTCCCGGCCCGCTTTGCCCCCGACGCCATCCTGGAAGCGGCGGCCTCCGGCATCCCGCTGATCGTCTGCATCGCCGAGGGCATCCC
>CAYNVC010000049.1:7375-11247 GCA_964400615.1 uncultured Anaerolineales bacterium
GATCCGCTGACCGAGCAGGTGGTGCTCATCGGCGAGATCGGCGGCACTGATGAGGAACGGGCGGCCCGGTTCATCGCCGAGCGGATGACCAAACCGGTCACGGCCTTCATCGCCGGACGGACTGCGCCTCCCGGCAAGCGGATGGGGCACGCCGGGGCCATCATTCAGGGTGGCCCTGGCACTGCCGCCGAAAAGATAGCCGCTTTCGAGGCGGTGGGGGTGCGGGTAGCCGAGCACCCTGAGCAGATTGCCGATTTGGTGGTGCAGGGGTAGTCAGCGAGACTGGGTTTCTTGCACTGAACCAAGTCGCACGCGCCAGGCGCACGTAGCCTGGCGCGTGCTGTTTCTGTGGTGCGGGCGGTAAAATTGCCAAAGCCAATCGTTGATAGTACAATACACTCGTAGGGCAGTTGCCAACTTGCCCGGACGCAATTTACCAAATTGCGCCACAGGACGTAGGGCAAGTTGCCAACTTGCCACCTGGAGGAACGGTGATGATGGACGACGCGAAAAGAAAAACAGGCTCGCCGCCGTGGGTGGTCAAGCCGCTCGTGCCGGAGGAAGTGTACACTGACCGCGCCGAGTTCCTGGATTATTTTTACCGGGCGGCGCTCAAGGCGGCTACGCGGCGCACCACCTCCACCGTTTTGTTGGGGCAGCGGCGGATGGGCAAGACCGAGATTTTCAAGCGAGTGGTCAACCGCCTTTTTTTCGGCCAAGACCCCACCGATCCGCACGCGGTCGTGCCGGTGTACTATAGTTTCCCTGACAAACAGATGGACGAGCGCGGTTTTGCCACGGAATATCTGGAAAATTTTATCCGCTATTACGTCGGGTTCTACACCTCTCAGCCGGAACTGGTGCGGGACGCCCCCAAGGGCGACGAGCTGCTGGCGCTGGTCGAGCGCTCGCGGGGGCTGTATCCTTTCACGCGGACATTGGACCTGCTGCTGGACAAGTATAACACTGTCGTCAAGGGAACGCACTTTCCGAGCCAGGTTGCATTGTGGACGCCGCGCCGGATTTCGGACATTGATGATTCCACGGTGGTGATGTTTCTGGACGAATTTCAGAACACCCGTTTGCCGCAGTACGATTTCGACGTGGTGGGGTGGATGCAGGAAGCGGTCGAGTCGCCGACCTGCCCGCATTTTGTGACCGGCTCGGCGATGAGCATTTTGGGACGGGAGATCATTGGGCGGGGGGCGTTGTTTGGCCGGTTCGATAGTGACGTGATCAAACCGCTTTCGGGCTATTACGCGGCCGAGTTGGCTGCGCGGGCGGCCGGGTATTATGGGGCGCAGCTACCAGAGGTGATGTCGCCGCTGGTCGCGGATCGCTGTGGGGGCAACCCGTTTTACGTCACGGCGGTGGTGCGGCAGGCGGCCAAGCAGCGGCAATCCATAGTGGATGAAGAATCGCTCAACGGGATATTGGCGCTGGACATCAGCTCCGGGTTCATCTGGGGCGAGTTGAGCGATCAGGTCAACCGCTGGATCGAGCGTGTCAACGAGCACAAGATCACCAAGTGGGTGCTTTACCTTTCGGCGCTGGAGGAGGGGGATCGGCTGGATTTGGAGCGGATTCAGCGCGAGTTGGAGGCGCGCGAGGGGCAGAGTGTGGATCTGGCGACGATATGGGACGTATTGGTGCGTCTCTCGCGGGGCGACTTGTTAGAGTACATGGAGCTGGGGGGCTGGTTCCGCAAGGTGCAAGACCCTATCCTGCTCGAGTTTTTGCGCGTGTGGGGGCGGATCGAGGTGGAGGGGCACAGCCGTGAACAGGTGGCAGCCGAGGTAGTGAGACGTTATCAAAAGTTAAAGCGCCGCGTGGCCGAATACAAAGGTTATCTGGCGGAGGTGTTCATGGCGCAGGTGTTGTGGGCGGCGCAGCGCATGGTGTTGCCGGGGCGGTTGTTCAACAGCGAGGCGGACATTCAGATGCCGCACAGCTTTATCTATGTCCGGCAGCGGATGCGCTTGAGCGCGGGCGTGGGGCGGGAGATCGACGTGCTCGGCGACGCAGGGTCGGAGGTGTGGGTGTGCCAAAGCAAGTGGTGGGAGAGACCGGTGGACGCGCAGGCGTTGGAGGATTTGGTGGAGCAGGGCGAGGCGGTGCGGGAGGATATGGGCCCGCTCACGCTGCGGCTGTGGTTATTTGCCAACGGTGGCTTGACCCCAGGGGCGGCGGAATATGCTGCCGGGCGCGGCGTTCTGTGGTCGGCGCGGGCCGAGTTCGACGAGTTGCTGGCGCACGTGGGACTGCGCCAGTTGCCCCAGTTGTGATATGATAAAATCCTCCAATCTACAACTCGTGGCCCTGGTGTTAGCCCTGGCCCTCGTCGCCGCTGTGCCATTCCTCACCCGGCCCGGCCTGCCTCACCACACGGACGCCGAGTTGCACGTCTACCGCGCGGCAGAACTGGGGCACACACTGCGGGGCGGCTCTTTTTACCCCCGCTGGGCGGCGGATTTTTACTATGGCTACGGCTATCCCATCTTTAACTATTACGCCCCGCTGACCTATTACCTGGCTAATCTGTTCGCCCTGTTGCCCGGTTTGGGCATTGTGACCGGGGTAAAGGCGGTGTTCGTGCTGGGTCTGCTCCTGGCTGCGCTGGGGGCTTATCTGCTGGGGCGTGAACTGTTCGGCCCTGGCGGGGGTGTGTTGGCCGCTGCTTCTTTCACCTTTGCCCCATACGTCATTTTTATTGACCCCCACGCCAGGGGCGATCTGGCGGAGCACCTGGCCCTCTGTTTGCTGCCGCTGGTGTTTTACTTTTTCCACCGCTTGATGAGTGGAGTGGGGGGGCGCGCCGCTCTGTTGGGGAGTGTCCTCTCGCTGGCGGCGCTCGTCTTTAGCCACAACTTGCTGGCGTTGGTCTCTATCGTCTTGCTGTTGGCCTATTGGGCATGGGGAATCGCGTTTGGCGGCGGGCGCAAGCGGGCGGGGTGGGGGATGCTGGCTTTTGCCCTGGCGGCGAGCCTGGTCGCCTTTTTCTGGCTCCCGGCGCTGCTGGAACGGGGCGCGGTGCGGCTAGAGGTCGTTGGCCCCGGACATTTTGATTTTCACGAGCATTTCCTTTCGTGGGCCGAGTTGCTCGCTCCCTCACGCCTGCTCGATCTGGGTGCGACCGCTCCCCACTACCGCTTCAACCTGGGGTTGGCCCAATGGCTGTTGGCGCTGCCGGCGCTGGTGGCATTGCTGCGTTCCAGAACCCCTGGGCGCCGTTCGTTGCTTTACTTTGTGCTGGCCGGTGCGGGGTTGCTCTTTTTGCTGCTGCCCGCCTCAACTTTGATCTGGGAGCGCGTTCCGGGAATGGAATATCTCCAATTCCCGTGGCGCTTGCTGGGGCCGGCCAATTTGGCGTTGGCGGTTTGTGCCGCGTCCGGGGCTACTTTGCTGCCCGCCGGAGGGTGGCGCAATCCCGCGCTGGCGGCGGCGCTGGCGGCGATTTTGCTGTCGGCCCTGCCGGTGCTCTACCCCCCGATGTGGTCGCCGGATTTTGGGCCTACCGGCCCGCACGACATCATCGAGTGGGAGCAGCACAGCCTGGCGCTTGGCACTACCTCGACTGCTGACTTTATGCCGGTGGAGGCGGGGCAGGTGATGGTGCATCCTGAACCCAGCCTGACCGAGTCTTACATCCACGGCCCGGTGGACAGGGTCAACCGCGCCTCCCTGCCGGAAGGGGCCAGGGTCGAGATACTCGAACACCGCCCGCTTTACGACCGTTTCTCGGTCTATATGCCGGAGCGGTTCGTCATGCGCCTGTTTACGTTCTACTTTCCCGGCTGGCGGGCCTACGTGGACGGGGACGAGGTCGAGATCGAGATTGCCCACCCGGAGGGGTTTATCACGTTTTGGGTTCC
>CAYNVC010000050.1:0-11237 GCA_964400615.1 uncultured Anaerolineales bacterium
AGGTGATAGCTATTGTCAAAGGCGTTGTTGGTATCGGAGATGGCGCGAAACACGATCCACATCTCGGCGGCGTTGGCCGCGTTCTTGCGGGCCATGAGGCTCAGGCTAAAATCAGAGAGCAAGGTCGAGTTGCCCACGTCGCCGCTGCCGTAGAGGTGGAGCAATCCATCCCGAATTTCTGTGGAACCGCTGAACCTGCGCCAGCCGCCGAAGGGGGACGCGATCGTATCCGGGACGTTGAAATTATCCTGCAACAGCGTCGCGCCACATCCCAGCGGCGTGACATAGCTCTTGCCGATGTGCAGCACCGGCAGCAGCACGTCCACGTCCGCCGTGTCGGTGTAGACGTAGTCCTGGTTGTCGTCGGTGTAGGTCATACGGATGTCGTTGACCAGGCGAGCGCCGTCGTAGGCGGCGGGGTCGTCCTGGATGACGGCGGTGATGACGCCGTTTATCCGCACCGTGCCGGAGAGATCGCCCAGCGCCCAGACCACGTCCCCGCTGGGGTACGCGCCGCCCGGTGTGGCCGGCGTGGTGGTCGAAAGAGTCCCCACGCCCCCCTGGTTGTCGTCGCCGTCGTAGGTGGCGGTGAGATAGGAGGAGACGTACCCCAACCCGGTGGGCAATGTGTCTGTGATGGTCAGCTTTTCGTAGAGCGCGTTCTCGTCCGGCAGGAAGGTGGTAAAGGTAAAGACGACCAGGCTGCCGACGGTGCCGGTCTGGATCTGGGGGTTCTTGCGGAACTCTTGCAGCAGCGTGGTGTAGGCGGTGTCGGTGGTGACGGCGGTGGAACAGCCGGAGGCACAGATCGAGGTGGCGGTGACGACGTTGCGGTTGCCGCCGATGTTCAACAGCAGGGCCGAGATCTGCGCCGTCCACGAATTGGAAGCCGGGATAGTGCTGGGGAGCACCCAGACCACCTGGTTGCCGGTGACGGTGGGAACGGCCCCGTCGGAGCCGAGTGTGGCGGTGAGGTTGGTATAGTTGCTGCCGGCCACGTCGGTGACGACCACGTTCTCCGCCACGCCGTTGCCGGTGTTGTTCACCGTGATCGTCCAGGTGACGCGCTCGCCCGCGTCCACCGTCTGCGCATGGGGGGATTTATCCACCACCAGGTTGGGGGAAAGGACGTCGAGCGTCGCGCTGCCGGTGGTGGAAAAGGGGCCGGAATTGGTGCAGATCGCGTGGCTATCGTAACTGAGCGTTGCGCTCACCGGCGCTCCGCCGGCGTTGGGGCATGCCCCGGCCGCGCTGCTGCTGCGCACGGCGATGACGAGCGTGAACTCGTAAGGGTTGGCCGTGGTGCGGCCCGGTATCTCGTCCCAGGTAAAGACGGGCGCAGAGAGGTTGGTGGTGATGATTTGAGTGGGGGTCAGCCCGGTGCTGACCGTCCCGCTGTAGACGTAGGCGGCGGGCAGGGTGATGGTGAGCACGTTGGAAAAGGCAGTGGCGCCGCGATTCCTGATTGTGATGGGGATCTCCCCACCGCAGATGGGGATCGGGGCGGGATCGAGAACGACTGCCAGGTTGGGGCCGCCGTCCATATCCGCGCTATCCTGGGGAACGATGGCGCTGGTGCAACCGCTGTTGTCGCAGCCGTAGGTGAGTTGGGAACGGTTGGCGGTCGCGGCGGAGCAGGCGTCGTCTGTCATCACTACCGTGCCGGTGATGAAAAAGTAGAGCGGGGCGGTCTGTGGCTCCAGGTCGCCGATGGCCCAGGTGATGGTGCGGGTGGCGGGGGAGATGGTCGGCGTGTACCCCATTGTGGCGGTGAGAAAATGGAAATAGGCCGGCCAGGTATCGGAGAGGATGACGTTACGGGCGACGTAAGAGCCTTCGCTGTCCCGGTTGTCCACCTCCAGCCGCCAGGTGACGGTCTGGCCGGGTGAGGCGTAGACCGTTTTGCCCCAGTCGCCGCCGGCCACGCGCCCCTGCTTGAGCAGGGTCATGTCCGGGTCGAGCGTCTGCAACGTGACCGCGTCCTCGGTGTAACCCAGCTTTTTGCCGCACGGCCCAAACGCGCTGGCCTGGGCGAAGGATTGCGGCGCGTCCGGCGGGACGCAGGATGTGCGCACCGGTACAAATATACGCACCACGTACATGGGCGGCAGTGCGTTGAACCAGGTGTAGACCGCCGTGTTGGTGGCCGAGATCGCTTTCCAGATGAGCAACGTCTCCGCGCCAGAGTAGACGGTCGTGGGGGTGAACGAGATAGTTCGAGCCGCCGTGCTGCCATCTGGTCTCTCAATGGCGACTGTGATCGGCTCGCCGGGGGCCGGACTCAGTTGGTGCAGCGTCTCGGTGATGTCGAGCGTGTAGAGCGTCACGTCGGAGGAGGCGTTCTTGGTGGTAAAGATTACCTGTCCCAGGTCGCACATCGGCAGGTCGGCGGTCTCGCCGTTGTTGGTCAGCAGGTAGGGGTCGGGGGTGTCGAACGTCACCTGGGCGGAGGGGTTGTTGCAGACCGTACCAAAGCAGCGATGGGTGGCGCTGATGACCACTCCCAGCGGGTCGCAGGCAATGACGCGGGCTGTGACGGTGATGGCCCGCTGCTGGTTGGGCGTGATGTGGGGGACGGTAAAGACGAGCGCCCCGTTGGTGACGGGCACGTTGGCCGAGATGTCCGTGCCGTCGGCGCTGTAGGTGAACACGGCCAGGCCGTCGAGGGTGTTGGTGACGAGCACGTCGGTCGCTTCCAGGTTGCCGTTGTTGGTGACGAAAAACTTCCACATGACCTCTTTTTCGCGCACGGTGTACTTGATCGGCGTGGCAAAGAGGAGCAGGTTGGGTTTGTTATAGATGTGCGTCAGCGCAGTGTGGTGGCCGTGGGTTAGGCCGCAGTGGCTCTGGAAGACGATACCCGCCTCCCAGGGGGCCTCGTCGGTGCAGTTGACGTCCAGGTCGAACTCTATCGTGCCGTCGCTGGCGGGGTCGAATCCGGCAGGGAAGGTAAAGGTGATGATGCCCCGCCCCCCGCCGATGTCGGAATCGGTGACGACGGTGATCGAGGAGATAGCGGGCAGCCCGCCGGTGGTGGTGAAATTGCGGGCGGATAATATCTCGGCGCTGGATGAGGTGAACGTCACTACGACGTGGTCGGTCAGCCGGCCGGGCGTGTTATCGTACACGTGGACGACGGCCCGGTTGGTGCGGCATGCGTCCAAAATCTGCGGCGAAAGGCCAATCCCCAGGTCGCCCCGCCCGATGGTCAGCACGAGCACCTGGTTGAAGGAATTGTTGCCGGCGCAGCCCTCGGTGTCGCTGAAATCGGGCAGGAACAACTGCGTCCAATCGTGGAACGTCCGCTCGACCAGGCCATCCAGCGACCCCTCTGAAATTTCGACCGTGTAGGTGATCGCCAGGGTCAGGTTCTGGGTGGGTGCGCCGGCCGCATACAATGGGGTCAGGTCAATCACCAGGTGTCCGGTGGTCGTCACGGGGGTCACGATGGAGGTATAGTCCACCCCGTTGACCGTGACGGAGAGCGATCCGGCGCGGTAGATGAGGGGAACCGAAGCGGTCAGTGCGCCCGCACCGCCGATGTCGGTTCCCAGCGCCTCGGTGAACACCGCCCCGGTCCAGGTGACGACGGAGGAGCCGGTGATCAGGTAATGGTTGACGATCTGGAAGCCGTTGCCGCAGGCCTCATAGATGCCGGAGGCCGAGTTGGCGGGAAAGATGCCCTCGTTGTTTTCGATGGCCGTATCCACCCGCGCTTCATCGCTCAACAGAGAGCATCCGGGGCAGGTGGGGTGGGCCGTCGCCTCTGCGCCGTTGTGGACGATCAGGCTGGCCCCGCACACGCCGCCGGCGGTCGTGATCGCCCGCACCCGGTAGATGATGCTCTCGCTAAAGTTGGCGGCGTTGCCGGGGTCGAAATTCCAGGTCACGGTCTGGCCGTTGGTGTTGGTGACGCCGGTGCTGCTGGAGATGACGCCCAAGAGTTGGAATTGGGAGGGCAGCACGTCGGTGACGTTGACCGTGCCGCTGATGTGAGCGGCGTTCTCGCCCGAGACCGTCACCTGGTAGGTGAACACGTCCCCTCCGGCGACGACCGTCGGGCCGTCCTTGACGATGTCCAGTGTCGGTTCTGCGTTTTCGGCGTACCGGTAATCCACGCTGACCGGGTTCCCGGTGAAAGGGTCGCCGCTGCACAACCCGTTGTAGAGGGGAGTAAAGACAATCGAACCGCTGCCGGCGGAGCAGACGTAGGCCGAGGCGGGCCGCACCTGGAACGTGAGTGTGAGCGGGACTCCCATCCCGGCGGCGGGCAGTGTCCCGGCGGGGGTGCCGCCGGTATAGCTGAACACTCCGCTGTCGTATTGCCAATCGCTGCTGACCGAGCCGTTGATTATCTGCAAAAAGCTGTCGCTCGCCAGGGTCGAATCCAGGCGAAAGTTGCTCGCCGGGCCGCCCGCGTTATCCACCGTGATGACTACGGTTCGTGTGACGGGGGCGCAATAGGGAAACGTGATGGGTGGCGATGCCTGGATGCTGACGTGGGGCAGTTCCGGCGTAAAGAGCACGCTGGCCGTGGACTCGAGCGGGTTGGTGATGGTGGCGTCGCCGACCCGGTTGCCGCAGGGCCAGGAAGCCTGGGCCACGTTGGTAAAGTTACACGCTTCCACAGTGCCCACGGCGGTGTAGATAAAGGTCTCGTTGATGCCCAGGCGGGGGATAGTGCGCGTGGGTGGTGTCAGGGTGGGGGCGGCCAGGTCAATTCCGCCGCTATCGGTGATGGTGGCGTTGTACAACACCCCCAGCCCCGTGTTCTGGACGGTGATGGTCCAGGTGATCGGCTTGCCGAAATCGGGCGTGCCCAGGTTTTGGAGCGCCGGCTCTTTTTTGATCACCAGGTTTCCGCGCCCGGTGGTGATGTTGAGAGCGCCGGTGTTCAGTTCGACGGGCGGAGCGGGGGGCGGATAGGCGTTGTAGTACACGCCGATCTCGAGCCGCTTGCCGGATTGGGCGGAGCAGGTGGCCCGCAGCTTAAAGTTGAGGGTGATCACCTCGCCGGGGGTCAGATTGTAGGTGATGGCGGGCGTCCAGGTGATTGTGCCCGCGCCGACGGTGGTGGTGATTGGAATCGTGCCGGTGCGAGAGATGAGTTGGTCGCCACCATCGTGGATGAAAAAGACGGGGTGGGTGGCGGTGAGATAAATGCCGTAGGCGATCTGGGACGAATCGTTGCGGATGACGGCGGTATAGACCTCGCCATAACCGACAGGTGCGCCTACGCTGGCGACATCGGGGCCAGAAATATAGACCGCGAGCAGTGAGAGAGGGATCGCGTACTCCAGGCGGCGGGATTGCGGGGCCGTGGGCGGCGCGGGCCGGCTCGATTCCGGCAGGCGGGCGGTGGGCAGGAACCAGGCAGGAAGCAGGGGGCGGGAGGAAGGATGCGGGGCAGCGGCGAACCAGGATGGGAGAGTCGCTCCCATCTCGCTCGTTGCCGAGGGGGCAGGGGCAAACCATGCCGGCAGCGCGTTCAGCGCGGCGGGCGCAGGCACGGGAGCCGGCGCTGCGGCGACCGGCAGTACTGGCCCGACCATGTTGACGAGCATGGAAATTATCATTATTGACACAAAATTGTTATTCTTTCTCATTGCCATCTCCTTGCGGTGAGGAGTTGCTCATCCGCTTTTTGAACTGGGTATGTTTCGTTTAGGGCCAATCCGCACCGGCCTGGAAGAGCCGGTGCTGGATAAGGCGTCCAGCGCCGCCGTGAACAGGCGGCGCGGCGCGAATATCCGCCAACTCGTTTGGAACACACCTTTTGAACTAGTGCCGAGTCCTTTTCTTTATTTTACCACACAATTGTTTGGGAGTGGTTTGCAAGATTCAATCCACTATCACGGTGCCTGTAAAAACAGCCGACCACTAGGGAATAGTGGTCGGCTACCATTCTGCGGCCCTGGTTGCTGCGGTAGGGGGCACGTACAAATTTGCAAGCCAGCCGGGGAGTTCAAGCTCTCAAGCCCGGTAGAGCCAATTTGCCCGGCTTGGGAATCGAAATCCAACCGAGGCAGTTCTGGCTCCATCGTGAATGCACCCTTTGGAATGTTTTTTTCACCTATTCAGTAGCATAATACATTATACATCGGTCAAATTATATGTCAATGACCGCCCCGGTGTATTTGCTTCCTGTCAGGCAGAAATCACTGACCGGGGGTGTTGGTGGTCTGAACCAGCAGGAACAGCAGGTCGTTGACGTTCGTCCCGGTTGGGCCGGTGCGGAGCAGGTCGCCCAGCGCGGCGAAGAAGGGGTAGCTGTCGTTTGCCGCCAGCGCTGCCTGGGGGTCGAGGCCCAGGGCGTGGGCGCGGGCCACGGTCTCGCCGGTGACGATTGCGCCGGCTCCGTCGGTTGGCCCGTCGTTGCCGTCGGTCGCCAGCGCCATCAGCAGCACGTCCGGCCAGCCATCCAACGCCAGCGCGGCCGCCAGCGCCAGTTCCTGGTTGCGTCCCCCTTTGCCGTCCCCGCGCACTGTCACCGTCGTCTCGCCGCCCCAGACCAGGCAGGCCGGCGGCGGGAGCGGGTCGCCGTGGGCGCGGATGCCCTTTGCCAGCGCAGCGGCCACTTTTGCCACCTCGCGTGCTTCTCCCTCGACGTATGTGCTCAGGAGCAGTGTGTTAAAGCCAAGTCGTCTGGCCCGTTCCACCGCTGCCAGCGCCGCCAGCCGGTTGGAGCCGACGATGGTCTGCTGCGCGTGTTCAAAGGCCGGGTCGCCCGGCTTGGGGGTTTCGAGCAGGGCTTGCAGGAACCTGGTTTCTCTTATTCCGTACCGCGCCAGCACCGCCCGCGCGTCGGCGGCGGTCGTTGGATCGGGCACGGTGGGGCCGGAGGCGATGACGGCGAGCGGGTCGCCGACCACGTCGGAGAGGACGAGGGTGACGAGTGTGGCGGGGTGGGCCAGGCGGGTCAGTTGTCCCCCTTTGATGCGCGAGAGGTGCTTGCGCACGGTGTTCATCTCGTTGATCGTCGCGCCGGAGCGGAGCAGCGCCTGGGTCAGTTCTTGCAGGTCGAGCAGGGTCAGCCCCGGCGCTGGCAGGGTCAGCAGGGCGGAAGCGCCGCCGGATATGAGGCAGATGAGCAGGTCGCGCTCCGTTGCCCGCCGGGCCAGGTCGGCCACGGCCTGCGCCCCCCGCACCGAGTTTTCGTCTGGAACCGGGTGCCCGGCCACGATGATCTGGGGAATTGGGGAATTGGGGAATTGGGATTTGGGGATCAGGGTTGGGGATTTGGTGACGACGATTCCGGCTGTCAGACGGTCGGCCAGGATGTCTGCGAGGGCGGCGGACATGGGGAGGGCGGCCTTTCCACCGGCGACGACAAAGACGCGCTCATAGTCGTGCAGGTCATAGCTCTGATCGGCGATGGTGAGTTTGTCACCTTTGCGGTGGAGGTGGCGGCGCACGGCAGCGCCCGGCTCGACGGCGGCCAGTGCGGCCCGTTGCAGTTGGTACGCGGCGGTGCGCAGGTCACGGTTGGTCATTGTCCCAGGATGTCGCCTGCGGCTGCGGCTGCCGCTTCTGGACTGACTCCGCGCCGCAGCAGAGCTTGCAGTGCTTCCTGCATGGCTCGTCCCGTGGTCGCCATCACCTCCGGCGGGGGGGCGGCGACCGCTCCCTCCATGACGGTGCGCAACACGGCCCTGTCAGAATCGGGCGCGTCCCACGCTCGCAGGGCACCGCGTGTGCCCGGCAGGTAGCCCGCCGCCTGAGTCCAGCGGGCGCTGTTCCCCGGCGCAACGAGCCACTCTAGCAGCAACGCCGCCGGTGTCTGGCGGGCGGGGTCATCCGTCACCAGCGCCGCCACCCAGCCACGGGCAATGCTGAACGGTTGCCCGGAACGGGTGGGTATCGGCGCGGCGGCGACGGTTTCGTCCGCTTCCGACCAGTAGCGGCTGGCCCGCACCACCGTCATGCTGCCCTCCCCGGCCTGGAATTGTTCCCACGCCTGGTCTGCATCGGCGATGTTCAGGACGACCGTCGGCGAGATGGCGGGGGTGTGGAAGGTAGGCGAGATGGGGGCCAGGCTGGTGCAGTCGCTATAAAAGCCGAGCACGTCTGCCAGCACCTCCTCGTCCAGCCACGGGTGGCCTTCGGCATCGGTCAGTTGTCCCCCGGCAGCCATGTATTGGATCAGCGTTGCGTCATTGATCTGACGGTCGCGCCCGGCGGCGGGGAAGATGAAAGGGACTGGCGGGGAGATTACCTGGGTCCAGGAGATGGGGGGGGAATCCAACAGGGTGGGGCGGTAGGCCAGGTGCTGCATGTCGGCGGCCACCACAAAGCCCAAGGTTTGTTCCCCCACTGTTCCCAGTTCGGCGGCAAAGGGGAAGCGGTCGGTCATTTCTGCCGGCGAGAGAAATGGATCGAGCGGCTGGACGAGGCCCGATCCGGCGGCGGTACCAAGCTCGGCTGCGTCCAGCACCACCAGGTCGGGCAGCACGGAGGGAGCGGCGTCCCGCGCCGTGCGCAAAAAGTCGAGCAGGCCGCCGCGCCCGTGCGCTTTTTTGATCGTCACCTCGACTTGCAGGTCGGGGTGGGCTTTGCTGAATGCGGTCAATTGCTGTGCCAGGATGTCCGCCCCTGCTTCTCCGCCGTATGGGTCCATCTCCTCCGGCAACCACAGGCTGAGCGTGACGATCATCGGCTGTGGTTCGGTGGTCGGTGTGGGAGTGGGGAGGGGGGACGTGGGGGCGGGGGCGATGTCAGCGGTGGGTGAGGGGGGAGCCGTTGCCGAGGCCGCCATGCAGCCGGTCAGGGCAATCAACAATGAACAATGTCCAATGAACAATGTCCAATGAACAATGTCCAATGAACAATGTCCAATGAATGACGTCCAATGTCTGATGGTTTTGCGCTGCATAATATCTCCTATATCATTCGCCATTCGCCATTCGCCATTCGCATTATAACACAATCTGCGCCGAATCCCACTTGTCAACCATGCCCGGTTGGGGTATGATGGGCGCGTCTTCTGGGAGGTTGATTTGAGCAAATCTCAATGGGTGCTGCTCGTCGTCATTCTGTTGCTGGCGACGGCGCTGCGGCTGTATCGGTTGGATAGTGTGCCGCCGGGGCTGACGCACGACGAGGCCAATTATATCCCCGATGCTGTTTCTATTTTGCATGGGGCACGGCCCCTTTATTTCCCCGTGCCGCAGGGCAAAGAACCGCTATATCTCTACAGTGTGGCTCTGACGATGACAACGGTCGGGCAGACTCCCTTTGCACTGCGGTTGACCTCGGCCTTTTGGGGGATTTTGCTGGTCGCCACGGCCTATGCCTGGGCGCGGCGCAATTTTGGCCGCTACATTGCGCTGTGGGCGGCGGCCGGGCTGGCGCTTTCCTTTTGGGGAGTCAGCACGAGCCGGATGGGACTCAGGTCGGTGACTCTGCCCGTCTTGTTCACGGCGGCGTTGCTCGTCTCTCGCATTGCCGAGGCCAAATCCGCTTCCCCTGCTCGCGCGGCAGTGGCGGGGGTGCTGCTGGGTTTGACTTTTTACACTTATCTGGCTGCGCGGGTGATGCCCGGCGTGCTCTTGCTCTTTGGTGGCTATCTCTTGCTGTTCGAGCGCAGTCACTGGCGGGAGCACTGGCGTTCCTGGGTGGTGATGTTGGTCGTGATGTCTCTGGTTGCTGCACCGCTGTTCTTGTACCTGAAGGCGCACCCGGCGGCCGAGATTCGGGTGGGGCAACTGGATTCTCCGCTGCGCTCGTTCATAGCGGGCGACCCCCGTCCGCTGTTGGCAAACGTGCTCCACACTTGGGGAGTAATCAGTTTGCGGGGAGATGGTTTTATCCCTTACAATATCCCCGGCCGGCCGATCCTCGATCCGCTGATGAGTTTGCTCTTTTACGCCGGGTTGCTCGTTGCCCTGTTCCGTTGGCGCGACCCGGCCCACGTCCTTGCCTTGCTCTGGCTGGGGGTGGGCTTTTTCCCGGCTCTGGCGACCGGCGTGGACGCGGCTAATCTGCGGGCCATCGGCGCCCAGCCAGTGCTGTTCCTGTTCCCCGCTCTGGCCCTGGCAGGTGTGAGGACGGTGCGCCTGGGGCGGGCGCGGCTTTCCACGCTGGTGGGAGGGACGGCGCTGGCGCTGGTGCTCTTTTTGACCGGGCGAGACTATTTTGTCCGCTGGGCCAACGACCGGGACGTGCGGGTACACTATCACACTAATCTGATGGCTGTCGCCGAGACCATCCGGGGGTGGGGAGACGAGTCCCCGGTGGCTATCTCTGCATTTTTCCCCGGCGAGTACCGCGATCCACGTCTCATCCAAGTTGTGCTGGGGGAGAGCGCCCCGCCTACTCGC
Organism: uncultured Anaerolineales bacterium; assembly: GCA_964400615.1. Classification (GTDB taxonomy): domain Bacteria; phylum Chloroflexota; class Anaerolineae; order B4-G1; family B4-G1; genus B4-G1. Next base: position 10,320 of record CAYNVC010000050.1, read on the forward strand.
TGGTTCGATGGTCGCCAGACGCTGTTGATACCGGCCGGACTCGAGGCGGGGCTGGTCATTCCAGAGGCGATACCGCCGGACGAGGCGCTGGCGGGTTTTCTCGCCCCTCACATTACCTTGTTGGAGAAGGTGACGTTGCGCCCCGACGATTTTAATCCTGCGTTTGGCCTCTATCGTTGGCGGGTGGAAGAAACCAGGGCGATGCTCAACGAGACGCTGGAGGCTCCTGTGCAGCCTTTCGAGCCACCGCTGGACGTGGGAGAAAGTTTGATTTTCCTGGGGTATCGTCTGGAAAAACTGCCGGGGGATACGTTCGAGGTACTCACTCTCTGGGAGGTCCGGTCGCCGCTGCCCGTTGACCGGGATGGGGTGTTATTTACCCAGTTGTTGGACGGTCGGAACCAGGTGGTTGCCCAGCAAGATCAATTGGGTGCTCCTTCGTGGGACTGGCAGCCTGGTGACCTCGTCTTGCAGCTTCACCGCCTCTCTCTGCCCGTGGATGCGCCGCCGGGGCAGTATAATTTGATCGCGGGAGTCTACACCGTGCCCGACAGGGTAGATGCGGTTCTGGCCGGTCACGCGCCCGACCCCAGTATGCCCCGGTTGCCGGTATTGGTGGATGGTGTGGCCGTGGGCGATCACATTCCCCTGCGGATGGTGGAGGTGGGGGAATGAGTGCAGAGCGTGGTCGCGGTTCAGTCGTGCCCCGTCAGTGGGAGTTGTTGCTGCTCGTGTTCATTTTGTTGGTGGCCGCCTTTTTCCGTCTCTACCGGCTGGATTCTGTTCCACCTGGCCTGACGCACGACGAGGCGGACTTTAGTCACGATGCGATTGCGGTGTATAACGGTGCACGACCATTGTATGTGGCTACGTATGGATACCAGGATGAACCGTTTATGCACTATGCCAGTGCAATTA
>CAYNVC010000051.1:0-11199 GCA_964400615.1 uncultured Anaerolineales bacterium
TCACACGGATCAGCGAGATCTATGGATCAGATAATCCTGCCCATCCGTGTTCTACTCATCCGCAAATCCTGCCCGTCCGCGTGAGAACACGGATCAGCGAGATCTATGGATCAGATAATCCTGCCCATCCGTGTTCTACCCATCCGCAGATCCTGCCCGTCCGCGTGAGAACACGGATCAGCGGGATTTACGGATCGGATGATCCTGCACATCCATGTTCTCACACGGATCAGCGAGATCTATGGATCGGATAATCCTGCCCATCCGTGTTCTACCCATCCGCAAATCCTGCTCGTTCACGTAAGACCACGGATCAGCGGGATCTATGGATCGGATAATCCTGCCCATCCGTGTTCTACCATTCTACCGCAGAGACCAACAACTGACAAGTTGACTTCCGCACTGGGTTGGGCTATACTGAGCGACAACTCTCACTTGACCCACCCCTGTCCCCTTTGCACGGGTTGGCAAGCAGGAGACCAATTTGAACGAGACGAAATCACAACCCAAAACCGAATCGAGCGAACCGGGCCAGGGAATTGCCACCCCGGAACCCGCGTCGACCGCGCGTCAGCAATTGGAACGCGAGATCCAAGAGCGCCGTCTGTATCTGGAGAGTGTGTTGGCCTGCGCCCCCGATGCCATAGTCACCCTGGACGCCCGGCACATAGTCCAGGAATGGAATTTGGGCGCGGAGAAACTGTTTGGATACAGCGCGGCGGAGGCAACCGGGAGGAACCTGGATCTGCTGATCGCCGGCCCCAACACCGACGTGTTCGAGGAAGCGACCGGCTTCACCAGAACGGTGTTATCTGGGAATACCATTCCTCCGGCCAGAGTCACCCGTTACCGCAAGGATGGCGCACCGGTGAACGTCATACTCTCCGCCGCTCCGATTCTGTTGGAGAATAAAATGGTCGGCGTGGCGGCCGTCTACACCGACATCACCAGGCAGGTACGGGTGGAGGAAGCATTGAGACACCGGGTGGAGCAATTGACGGCTCTGAGCCAGGCGTCGCAGGCCATCACCAGCTCGCTTCAGGTTAACCAGGTGTTGGCCGCCATTTCGTCCCTGGCCAGCCAGGTGACCGCCGCGGATTACGTCACCGTGTTCCTGGTGGACGAAGCGGGCCACATAGGCCGGAGCACCGAAAACCTGCCGGACGTACCATCCATCGAGTTCCGCGTGCGGGATGGAGGTCTCACTACCTGGATCGTGCGCTCCGGCCGGGCGGTGATCGTGGACGAGATCGACGCGGATGGCGTCATGTTCCCCGACCTGGGTGCAGGAGCGCCGCGTCTGGCAAATCCCCCCATAGTAGAGATCGGCGTCAGGTCTATAGCGGGCCTGCCCCTGATCGCCAGGGGCAAGCTGCGGGGAGTGCTCTACCTGCACAGCTTACGCCAGGCTGCTTTTCACGATCAACTGTCCCTACTGACCACCTTTGCCAACCATGCAGCCGTAGCCATCGAGAACGCGCGACTGTACGAGGCACTAGAACAAGAGTTGGCCGAACGCAAGCAAGCAGAAGAGGCTTTGCGGGCGTCGGAGGAATACACGCGGAACATCATCGCCAGCTCGTTGGATACGATCATCGCCGTGGATATGGAACGGTACATCACCGAGTTCAACCGGGCCGCACAAGAGACTTTTGGATACCGCCCAGAAGAAATCCTGGGCAAGCACGTGGACGTGCTCTACGCCGACCCGCAGGAAGGTTTCCAGGTTCATCGAACGACGATTGAAAAAGGCAGATGTGTACGGGAGGTTTCATCCCGGCGCAAGGACGGCACTCTCTTTCCAAGCCTCGTCTCGGCCTCGGCGCTGCGCGACGCGCACGGAGATCTGGTAGGGGTGATGGGAGTATCGCGCGACATCACCACACGCAAGCAGGCGGAGGAGGCGCTGCTGCGGCGCAACCGCGAGCTGGGCCTGCTCAACCGGGTGAGCCAGGCGCTGACCTCCACGCTCGATCTGGGCCGTGTGATCAGCATGGTGTTGGAAGAAGTGCGCCGGTTGCTGAACGTGATTGCCTGCTCGGCCTGGCTGGTTGATAAAAAGACAAACGAGTTGGTTTGTCTGGAATCAACCGGCCCTCAGAACGAGATGGTACGCGGCTGGCGGCTGGCACCGGGGGAGGGGATTGCCGGGTGGACGGTCGCACACGGCACGAGCTCAATCGTAGCCGATGCCTGGACCGATGGGCGTTACTTTGACGGCGTGGACCGGCAAACCGGGTTGGGGCTGCGCTCCATCCTCACCGTGCCGCTGCGGGCCAAAGAACAGGTGATCGGCGTGCTCCAGGTGCTGGATACGGAAGCGAATCGCTTTAGCGAGGCTGACCTCGATCTGCTAGAGCCGCTGGTCGCGTCTGCGGCTATTGCCATCGAGAATGCCCGCCTGTACGAAGAAATGTCCCATCGCCTGGCGCAGACCGAGGTGCTGCGCGAGATGATGCTGGCGGCGGCCTCGACGCTCAACTTTGACCAGGTACTGGAGCGGACAATCGAGACTCTCGAGAACAGACTAAAAATCGAGTACCTGGGATTCATGCTTCCCGTCGAGGGGGGCGAATTCATGCAGAGCCACCCCGCCGTGCTCGGCTACACATTGTTGGATGAAGCATCCCGCTTTCCGACCGACAGTTGTATTGCCGGGCAGGTCTACCGGACTGGGCGGCCTGTGATCTTGCCGGACGTGCGCGGGGTGGAGAATTATGCCGTCGCCGACGAAAATGTGCTCTCCGAGCTGGCAGTGCCCGTGCGGGTGGGCGACGAGGTCGTGGCAGTGCTGAATTTGGAGAGCAGCAAACTCGATGCCTTTGGCGAGGACGAGTTAGAGTTCTACACGGCAGTCGCTGGGCAATTGGGTGTGGCGATGGATAACGCTCGTCTGTACGAACAGGCGCAGCGGGATGCCGAAATCAAGTCCACGCTGCTGCGCGAGGTCAACCACCGGGTTCAAAACAACCTGACCGCCATCATTGGCCTGCTCAGCGCCGAAACAGGTCACGTCGGGGTGCAGGAGCAGCCCGTCTACCAGTCCATCATGCAGAACCTGGTCAACCGGGTGCAGGGGCTGGCTACGGTACACAGCATGCTTTCCGCCTCCGAGTGGGCACCCCTGCTGCTGCACGAGTTGACGGAGCACGTGATTCATTCCTCCCTCCAGATGCTCCCGCTCGATAAACATATCTCTGTGGACATAACCCCATCTCCGGCCCGCGTGCCATCTGGTCAGGCGCACGACCTGGCGCTGGTGATCAACGAACTGGCGACCAACACGGTCAAACATGGCATGCCGGGGCGGGATATGGCGCGTATCACGGTCAACATCGCGCTCGCAGGCGACACTGTGGTGTTCGAGTTTCGGGACGATGGGCCGGGTTATCCGGATTGCGTGTTACAGCAAACGAGTTCCAACGTGGGGTTCGATTTGATCCGCAACATTGTGAGCCAAAACTTGCGCGGCGAACTGGCGCTGCACAACGACCACGGCGCGGTGGCCGTGATCCGGTTCGGGCTTTTGGTGGCGGGCGATTGAGGTAATGCCGTATGTACAACAAGAACAAAAAAGACATCCGGGTGTTGATCGCCGAGGATGATTACCTGGTCAGCAGAGTTACCAGAGGGCTACTGGAAAAGGCCGGTTATACCGTCGTCGGAGAAGCAATAGACGGCGCCCAGGCCATCGAAATGGTCCAGTCCCTGCGGCCCGACGTCGTGCTGATGGATATCAAGATGCCCGGTCTGAACGGCATCAAAGCTACGCGCCTGATTTGCCAGCGCTGTCCCACACCGGTAGTGGCGTTGACCGCCCACGAGTCGGGGGATCTGGTCAGCGAAGCCAGCGCTGCCGGCGTGGGGGCTTATCTGGTCAAACCACCGCGCTTGCGTGAGGTGGAGCGAGCCATCACCATCGCCATGGCCCGGTTCGACGACATGGTGGAACTGCGCCGCCTGAACGCCGACCTGCAAGCACGCAACGAGGAATTGGGAGCTTTTGCCCACACCGTCGCCCACGATATCAAAGGCCCCTTGAGCCTCATCGTCGGCTTTGCCGAGATATTGCTGGAAGACTATATGCTTTCAGCCCAGGAACGGCGTCGCTACCTGCGCAAGATGTCCAGGAGCGGGCGCAAGATCAGCAACATCGTTGACGAATTGCTGGTGTTGGCCGGCGTGCGCCAGATGGACGTATCAATGGGCCTGCTCGATATGGCCGCGATCGTTGCCGAAGCCCAACAGCGATTGTCCCACCTGATCCAGGAGCATCAGGCCGAAATCGTCTTGCCCCCGGCCTGGCCCCCGGCCCTGGGCTACGAGCCGTGGATCGAGGAGGTGTGGGTCAACTATCTCAGCAACGCCATCAAGTACGGGGGCCGCCCGGACGAGGGAATCCCGCCTCACGTCGAGTTGGGGTTCGACGAGTTGAGCGACTCGCAGGTTCGCTTCTGGATACGGGATAACGGGGCCGGAATCCCGGCCGAGGCGCAGGAACGGCTGTTCACTCCATTCGTCCAACTCGATCAGGTTCGCGCCAGGGGATACGGTTTGGGCCTCTCCATCGTGCGCCGCATCGTGGAAAAGCTGGGCGGCCAGGTAGGCGTCGAAAGCAAGGTGGGGGAGGGGAGCACTTTTTCCTTCACCCTCCCGACGGCAGACGACGAGAGCTAACCGGCCCCACAGCTCAGGACAAAGCAGCCAGACGTTCCGCCAGTTTGGCCCGCTCGGCTTGCAGCCCGGTCAGCTTGTCCCGCTCCCGCTGGACGACGTGAGCGGGGGCCTTGTGGGCAAACTCCCCGCCCAGCAGCCCCTCGCTGCGAGCGATGCGCGTTTCCATCTCGGCCAATTTCCTGGTCAACCGCTCTCGCTCCGCCTCCAAATCAACCAGCCCGGCCAGAGGCAGGTAACAAACCACGTCTCCCACCACGACCGTGGCGGCCTGGGCGGGTGGTTCCAGTTCCAGCTCGATTGTCAACTGAGCAGGGTCAACTTTAGCCAGAGCGCATATCTCGGCCCGCTGTTCGCTCAACCAGGCGGCCTCTGCACCGGCGGCGACGATGGCCGGAATGCGCTTGCCGGGCGTCACGTCGTACTCGGCCCGCAGGTTGCGGATGGAACTGACCAATTCCATCACCAGATTCATACGCGCCTCGGCCGCCTCGTCCACGAACAAGCCGTCCGCCTCCGGCCACCGGGCCAGCATCAACGTCTTGCCCTCCTTCACCTCATCCGGTAGCGCCTGCCAAATCGCCTCGGTGACGAACGGCATAAAGGGGTGCAACAAGCGCAACGCTGTCTCCAGGACGTGGAGCAATATGCTCAGTGGGATGTCTCTATCCGCCGCATCGTCGTAGAGCCGCACCTTGCTGGCCTCGATGTACCAGTCGCAATACTCGCCCCACAGAAAATCATTGATCTGCCGTCCGGCTTCACCGTATTGGTGGCTCTCGAAGAGGCGGGTCACATTCTGAGCCAGAAGGTTGAGACGGCTGAGAATCCAGCGGTCGGGAAGCAGGAAGCGAGAAGGATGTAAAAGGCAAGAGGCAGGGGACAAGAGGTGGAAAGTAGCAAGGCCGTCACCTTCCAGGTTGCTGAGGACAAAGCGGGCCGCCTGCCAGATTTTGTTGGTGAAATTGCGCGCCCCTTCCAGACGGCGCAGGTCCAGGTTCATATCCAGCCCCGGCGTCGAACTGGTCAGCAGGGTGTAACGGAGCGCGTCGCTGCCATAGTTTTCGATAATGTTCAGCGGGTCGTATTCCTCGATGTTCTCCATAGATTTCGAGATTTTCTTGCCCGCCTCGTTGCGCACCAGCCCGTGCAGGTAGACGGTGGAATAGGGAACCTGACCGGTCATCTCGATCCCCAGCATCATCTCCCGCGCCACCCAAAAGAACAGGATGTCGTAGCCGGTCTCGCGCACATCGGTGGGATAGTAGCGCTCGAAATCCGGCGCATCCGCTTCCGGCCAGCCGAGCGTGGAAAAAGGCCACAGCCCGGACGAGAACCAGGTGTCCAGCACGTCCTCCTCCTGGTGAATGTTCGCGCTGCCGCAGTGGGCGCAGACGGTTGGATCCTCCATCTCGCAGGTCTGTTCGCCGCAATCGTCACAGTACCAGACCGGGATGCGGTGGCCCCACCACAATTGACGGCTGATGCACCAGGGGCGGATGTTTTCCATCCAGTGGAAAAAGCGTTGCTCCTCCCGCTGCGGGATGATGGTCGTGCGGCCCTGGCGCACCGCCTCCAGCGCCGCCTCGGCCAGCGGCTCTACGTTGACGAACCACTGGGTGGATATGCGTGGCTCGATGTCCGTGTGACAGCGCTGGCACGTGCCCACCGCGTGAGTATATGGCTCCACTCTGACGAGCAGCCCTTCCCTTTCGAAATCAGCCACGATGTTGCGCCGGCACTCGAAGCGATCCTGCCCGGCGTAGGGGCCGGCCAGATCGTTCATCTGGGCGGTGTCGGTCATGATGTTGGGGGCTTCCAGCCCGTGCCGCAGACCGATCTCGTTGTCGGTGGGGTCGTGGGCCGGCGTGACCTTGACCGCGCCGCTGCCAAACTCGGGGTCCACCGCCTCGTCGGCGATGATGGGGATGCGGCGGCCAATCGCCGGCAGGACGACGCTCGCACCGATCAGATGCTGCCAGCGCTCGTCGGCGGGATGGACGGCGACCGCCGTATCGCCCAGGATGGTCTCGGGGCGGGTGGTCGCCATCTCGATGAACTCGGTCGCGCCGGCGGCCCACTCGCCGCTGCCCCACTCGCCGCGCGGGCCATCCCACGCGCCGTTGATGACCGGGTAGCGGATGTGCCAGAGGTGACTGGCCTGCTCCTCCGGAATCACCTCCAGGTCAGAGATGGCCGACTCGCAGCGCGGGCACCAGTTGATGAGGTAAGCGCCGCGATAGATCAACCCCTTTTTGTAGAGGCGCACAAAGGCGGTGCGCACGGCGCGGGAGAGGCCCGCGTCGAGCGTGAACCGATCCCGTGTCCAATCGCAAGAGATGCCCAGCCGTTTGTGTTGGGTGGTGATGCGGTCGAGATAGACCTCCTTCCACTCCCAGACGCGGGCCACGAACTCGTCCCGTCCCAGGTCGTGGCGGGCGATTCCCTCTTTGCGCAGTTCCCGCTCCACCACGTTCTGGGTGGCGATCCCGGCGTGGTCGGCGCCGGGCAGGAACAGGGTCTCGCGCCCGCGCATGCGGTAATAGCGGGTCATCAAATCCTCGACCGCGGCGGTCATGGCGTGCCCCAGGTGCAGAGCGCCGGTGACGTTGGGCGGCGGCATGGTGATGCACCAGCGCGGGCCGTCCGCAGAGGCCAGGCCCAGTTCGACCTGTTTTTCGGGCCGAAAGTACCCCTGCTCCTCCCACCATTGGTAGAGCCGTTGCTCGTGCTCCTGTGGATTGTATGTTTTGGCGAGTGTGCCCATTGATTTGCTCCTTTCGATGATGGTTCAACAGGTTGACCTATGACCGGGCAACAGATGACGAGATGCGCAAGTTATGCGTTGCGCCGTTATGCATGTCGAGATAGCGACTCGTGGTACACAAATGTTACTGACAATCGCCCAATTTGGTGAGATCAATCACCCAAATACCATACCGTTCAAGTGGTATGAAATTAGACGTGCCCCAAGAAAAGGCCAGGTGAGTTTGATCGGGTGAGATTGCCATATCTATGCTCTTAAAGGGCAGACAGTCGCGGGTCACCAGCACCCGGTTCTCACCGGTCAACACGTCGTATCGCCGCAGGGTGTCCGTCTCGTCAGGAGAGACGTAGCAAGAGAGGTAAGCATATCGCCCATCCTGCGACCAGGTGTAACTACGCGCCCACTCTTGCTCGCCGCAGACACGCACCTGGACAGCGCCATCCAGTGTCGTCACAATCCCCGGTTCGTAGATCAAATGTTGACTGTCTGAAGCGATCTGATACGCCACACTTCCCTCGCAAGCCCCAGAATAGCTATCGCTGAGCACATAGGTCGTCGCGCTGGAGGCATCAATGGCTAAAAGTCCGATTCCCTCGGTGAGTATCCCCGGACCACCGTAGCAAAATTCATTCAAGACCAAATAGCGACTGTCTGGCGTCCAGCGGAAAAGGAACAGGTTCTCCACCGTCTGAAAAATCAATCGCGGTTCGCGCCCATCTGCATAAGCGATCCACCCCTGGTAGAACGTGTCCGGTTGGGGTTCCGGGTTCCAATCTCCCAGTTTGAGCACGGTCGTCGGGCTTGTTGTCTCGACCAGCGCCAGCCCCTTGCCGCCGTCTGGAGCAACGTACCAGTCATAATCAACATTGTCCACGACCAACCCTGTACGCCGGGTAAAATCCGCGAGCAGCAAATTGTTCTGCTCTGGTTCGGTGCATACTGTATCCGTGAGCGTGCTGAGCGTGCCCGTCAACGTCCAGGTTGCCCACGTCAGAGTACAACAGTCAGTGCTGCAATCGCGCCTCGACTGGATCAAATACCTCAACGTGTGATTGTCCTCCCACTGGAGTGCGTACCTGTACCACTCTTCGAGCGGTGGTGTGACCTGACGCAATGCTGGATGTGGCACGTAATAGGGCGGCGCTGTTGGCATAGGTGTTGGAGGAACAGGTGTATCTGTCGCACATACCACGGTCACTTGAGGCGTTCGAGATGCAAACCCAACCGTAGCGGTGGCGGTTGGTCTCCCGGTGACTGTTGGCCGCGCCGTCGCGGTCGGTGATAGATGAACTGGAACAGTGGTTGACGCGGCCATCGGTTCACTGCCGTGGCAGGCTGAGAGCAGAACCAGACAGGCGACGGCGGCGCACGACCATAATATCGGGTTGCTCGTCATACCCCCAGAGTCTTTCATAGAACGAGTCTCAGGCGGCGAGTTCATTTGGATTCACCGCCGCCAGCCCTTCCGCGTCGGCGGCCCGGCAGAGCAGCGCATCGGCTGAGACAAAAGTGACCGGCCCCAACCGGTTGTCGCGCAGCACCTGGTCGAGCCGCAGCGCGGTCGCCAGTTGTACGGCATCGTAGGCGCGGAGGGGATGGCGGTGGATTAGTTCGACGGCCAGGTTGATAGTGGCATCATCCACCGGCAAGCGTGCATAACGAGTCCGCCCATCAACTAGAAACCGGTCGGTTAACGCCGTATACAGCTGGGGCGAGATTCCCCCACTCCGATGCCGTTTGGAAAAAGCCGAAATCGTCTCAGCCCAAGTCAACACTGAAGTCGAGAGTATATTGCTCCACCGGCCATTCTCCTCTTTCTCGACCAACGTTTTCACCCATTGAGTGCCAGTTTCGGCGATATAGTATTTGACCAGGGCACTGGTATCCAGGTAATAATGGGCCATCAGCGCTCACCCCGGTCGGCAATGACATCTCGAGACAGAGGGGGGATACCTCGCAGGGCCGCGCGGATATCGTCGGCCGTCATAAGCGGCTCTCCGCTGATATATTTGTCCCACTCTGGCCCCATGGGTTCCAACATATTGCTTTCACGGAGTACCAGCATCGTGCGGTCGTACTCCGGCAACTGTTGGTAATCCACCGCATCTTTCTGAAGCAACATCTCGACTGCCTGCACGATGATCCGATTGAGAGAACGTTTTTCTTCTTGAGCACGATGTTTCAAACGTTGATGTATGCCGCCAGGCAATCGAACGGTTAGTTTGACCATGCCCATACCTGCACCTCCCGATAAAAATGCCGTCATAGTGGCACTTTTTCCATTTTACCCCGTTTCGCGCAGTGCGTCAAGTAACACAAAACCCCTTTCGTCCAGGGACGAAAGGGGTTACATTCGTGGTACCACCCTGGTTCGGCGACAGCCGTCGCCGCACTCGGCAGCCCTCCAACAAGGGCCTTCGCGCTAACGGGCGAACCCGGAGAGGCTTATCCTTTGTTTCCGGTTCAGTCTCTCGACTCCCAGGTGACGTTCGGCGGGCGGCGCTGCGAGGGCTTGCAGCCGGTGACCCTCTTCTCTCGCCGCTGCTATGAGCGGCTCCCAGGGCCGTCCCCGCTTACTCCTCCTGTTCGTTGTCTTTACAGGTAAATTATATCATGGGCCGGGGAGAGTGTCAATTATCTTGTCCGGGAAACACCCCTCGTGCCACACCCAGGGCTGTTCAATTCTAAATGGACGGTTCCAAATTTTAGAAATCTCGCCCTGGCACACGGAAAGTAGGACGCAGACAAACGCTGAAAACGCTGTTTTCCCTCTTGTACCTGATCTGCGTCATCTGCGTCATCTGCGTTTGTCTGCGTCCAGCCGGGTGCGTTAGAATTGAACAGCCCTGGTGCTACGCCGGATGATAGAATTGGAGGTGAGAGCGACCTATCAACACCAGGTCGGGGTTGGTGGGGAAAGGGGCGCCAAGTTCGGTAAACGAAAAAATCTGCGCCTCCGTGACCGGCAACAGCACACTGGCAATGTCCTCGATAAAGTCACCGACGTTGGCCTCGTCCGCCATGTGAAAATGTCCCCGGCACACGGCAACCGACGTATAAGCCACCAGCAGCTCACTCCGCCTGAGTGTTTGGATCGAGGCACGAGCCTCGGCCGACTCAAAGTACAGGAACTCGATCTTGGAACGGCGGACGATGACGTGGGGCCGGGCAAAGCTCTTTAGCGGCCCACTGGATGCCAGCGGTGTGACGTTGACCTCGTAGAGCGGCAGACTTTCCCGCGCGGCGTCGTTGATGAAACTGAACGGGGTGCCTATCGTCTCGAGCTGGCCGTTGATTTGGAAATGCGTGGTGATGATAGATACTTGCAAGCGTTGAGTGGGAGGGCCTTTCAATACCATCGTTTGCTCCTTGTTGCGCTTTGTGGTAGAATAACCGCGTTGGCAAATTTGCCCCCGTAGCTCAATTGGACAGAGCGTCGGACTTCGAATCCGCAGGTTGCGCGTTCGAATCGCGCCGGGGGCGCTGCAACATAGTATACCACGAAACGCGCCTTTGTAACAAATTTGTTGGCGCGAACCACGACGAATTGAATACTTGTGTTCCTTCTCCGACCCACTTCCCCTAATGGTCGCGCCGATGGGGAATGGGCGATAGGGTGCAGTTGGAAACGATTGCGCCTCCCATGCTTGGAAAGGGGAAAGAGTAGCAGGCAACCGACACAGCCGGCGTCCTCCTGTTTCCATTCCAGGTGGACGCCGGTTTCTTTTGTACCGACACAAAAAAATATCTCCGACCCA